>JAILCK010000253.1 GCA_024680435.1 Lachnospiraceae bacterium | reverse complement strand
CTCATTACAGGATAACATCATTAAGCTTCAGGTTGCATTTGAAGAAGGCGTAACCGAATTACCGGAAGCTTTAAACAAGGAATTATCTATTCTTCATCTTTCAAAGCATGGACGCGTGTTTACAATCATTGTGCACCACTCTGCAAAAGAAGCTGAAGAAATCTTAAAGCCTTATAATCCTATTTTGGTGGATGCAATTCCGCTTACAATGGAAGAAATATTTGTATACGAATTGGGAGGTGAAAACTATGAAGTCAAAGAAATCATTCTTTGAAAAAAGCCTCTTTAAAGCAAACATAAAAAGATATTGGCTGATTTGGACTGTGCTTTCTGTATTAATGTGCCTGGTTCCTGCATTTGTTTTCAGCCAGTCAAGGTTGGAACTTGCCCACGGTAACATGATATCGCCTAAAGAAATAGCTTATATGTATAAGGCATTGGCGGTAGTTGCCGTTCCCATTACCGCATTTTTTGCAAGTGCCTTGGTGGGAGGCCTTCTTTGGAACTATTTATACACCCAAAGAAGTGTGGGCTTTTTCCACACCATTCCCGTAAGCAGAAATAAGCTCTTTGTGACCAATTATCTTTCGGGACTTGCTATTTTGCTTATTCCTTACCTTTTTGCGGCCCCCATCACCATGCTTGTGGTGCTTGGAATTGGTGCGGGAGTTCCTTCCGCAACTTTTGAGCTTATGTTTTGTGTGCTTTGTGAAACGATTTTATTTTTCTCAATAGCTACAGTTTCTGCCCATATAACAGGTAACATTTTCGGTATGGGAGCGCTTTATTTAACCATTAACTTTTTATCAACCTTTTTAACATATGTGGCGTCAAGAACCTACTGCAGATTTGTGCTTGGGGTCTATAATGCAGACTTAGTCTGGACGGATTTCCTGTCCCCTTTAACGTATATAGTGTCAAGGGTTGACTTAACAAACGGTGACAGTTCAGCCGATTATATCGGCTATTATCACTTTAACTCTGCCGTAAAGAGCTGGATGGGCGGAATAGGAGCGATTGCTGTATACGGAATTATCGGGTTGGCCTTATGTTTTCTTTCTTTATATCTCTATAAGAAAAGAAAAAGTGAAGTCGCCGGTGATTTTGCGGCATTCAGAGTTTTAAGGCCTGCTTTTATCGGACTCTTTTCCGCAGTGGGTGGATTAACTCTTGCTTCACTTGTGGTATCGATTGTCTTTAATTCAAGAGAAGAAGACCCTTGGCTTTTCTTAGTGGTTTCTTTAATCAGTGTTACACTTGCATATTATGTAACAAAGATGATTATCGAAAAAAGCTTCTTTGTGTTTACAAAGAAGTCTATAAAGGGGCTTGTGGCTTTGTGGATAATTTTTTCTTTGTTCACAATCGCTTCAGGAAATGACATTTTTAAAGTTGCATACTCTCATCCCGCATTGGAAGAGATTGATAATTTAAGCTTTAATTTTAACGCGGGTTATTACGATATCGATGTAAACGGAAATGAAGAAATCATTAAAGAGTTCTTTGATTTTCAGAATTATCTTGCGGACCGTGCGGATGAAATTAAAGAAAGAAACCGCGAGTACGAAAATGATTACTATCATGATTTTTATTTTGATATTGAGTATCACGTTGCAAAGCAAAGCAATTCAAGATATGAAAACAGAGATTATCGATTAAAGCTCTTTGAAGAAGATTTAAAGAATCCTGATTCCATAGCTTCTAAGCTTCTTGAGTTCTTAAGCAATAAGGAATTGTATAAAGCAATGATGGAATGCGGACAAGGTTATGAAATTGATTCGTGCAATGTGTACGGATCATTCTATAACAACAATAACGATTACTTTGATGAGACTCTTTGGCTTACGGACGCAAAAGAATTGTATGATGCGATTATGAAAGACATCGATGCGGGACGAGTGAAAGTAAGCTCTTTAAACCAGCTTAGAATTTCACCTCCCATTGAAGTGTATTTTGATTTGAAAGGTCCTGCTTCAGAAAGAAACGGCAGAAGATACACGGAGCCCGGATCTTTAAGAATACAGATTACAAAGGATATGACAGAGTCCCTTAAGGTTATCGAAAAGTATTCTAAAAAGTCATACGATGAGTTGATGAAAATGTACGAAGATCATTACAACGAGTATTCCAACGATTATAGTACGGATTATTCAGAAGATTTTTAATCGCTTTCTTGAGGGGGGAGCGATATATGGGCCCATGGAAACATGGGCCTTGTTTTATGTAATCTTTACATAACAAGGACATATTATTTAGCTATGCTAGAATGATTGCCTTAAATAGGCACTTTTAAGAAGAATTAACAAAAGATTATGTTTACATAATCGATAAGATATGATACATTTACATTATAGTTATGTAAAGTTATAGGGGGAATTGTGAAAAAGTCTAAGCACGTGATTCCGATTATATTGTTTGCGCTTAGTGCCTTTTGCTTACTTGTGGGCGCGGCAATTCTTTTTTTGGAACATTCAGGTGAACTCACTGTTGAACATACACATACTCATTTAAATAATGAGGCTAAAAATACAGAAACTTCCGTTTCTTCCACACCTCTTGTAAGTGTTGAGGAGCTTCCCTTAGAAAAGGAAGAGCCTGCCGAGACGGTTTCTTTAGACGAAGTATCTTCTAATGAAGAAGCGGTAGAAGAAGTCATACCGGTTGAGAATCCCTACAAGGATTATTTTCTTCAAAACACAGACATGGCGGGATGGCTTAAGATTGAAGATACGATAGTTGACTATCCCGTAATGTGGACTCCCGGGGATGAAAACTACTATCTTTACAGAAATTTTGACAAGAAAAAGGGAAAAGGCTGTCTTATCCTTGATACAGACTCAAAGCTTTGCCCAAGCTCCACGAATTTAATAATTCACGGTCATACTTATGATGACAACAGACATATCTATTTCGGAGAGCTAAACTACTACGAAGATAAGAGTTACAGAGACGAGCACCCAATAATTTCTTTGTACGCAAAAGACTGTGAACACAGATACGAAATTATGGCAGTATTCAGGTCCCAGGTCTTTTATGAGACTGACACCTGTTTTAAATACTACAAATTCTTTAATGCTTATGCAGAGGAAGAATTTAATGACTTCTATGACAATGTGATGGCGCTTTCACTCTACGACACAGGCGTAACGGCTTCTTTTGGCGATAAGTTCATTACGCTTTCTACCTGCTCAAACCATGTGGAAAACGGTAGACTCGTGGTAGTGGGAAAAGAAATAGAATCCGGCGACTCATACATAGCCATAGACTATGAGTCAAACAATGACAATTGATATCCAAAGAGGAGGGTATGGCATGAAAGTTTTTAAGAAAGCAGCGACAATTTTAGCGGCATTATCACTTGCGCTTGGAATGTTCTCAATCAAGATTGATGCGCAGGCTGAAGCAAAGACATGGTACATTCGTTATGATGACGGTAAATCTGCATGGTTTGCTTCGACAGACCAAGAGAACTGGAGCTTCGCAGATCTTTCACTTATGGAAGAGGGCGATAATGTTGTAATTGATGCAAGTGGACGTGAACTTCCCCAGTTTACAATTCACGCACCCAAGAAAATTGGTGAACTTACAGCAGGCGGTAAGGCTTCCGCAGTTGTTTATGCTCCTTACGTTAATCACGCTTATGCAACCACAGGCGGTGCACTTTCCGTAAACGCACCCGTAGCATTGGCTGAAGGTTACCAGGGCGCAGCAATTCAGGTAAATGATAACGTAGACCGTGTTGTTGGTCATTACGATCCCAACGGAGTTGAACTTACACTCATTGGTGTAAAGGGAACAGTTAACCAGGCTAACGTTAAGTGGGATAAGAACTTATTAAGCAATGAGCTTACAATCTACAACGTAGCAGCAGGAAAGCTTAAGACAAATGAATGGGGATACGTTCATTTTGAAAACGATACAGATTATTCATTAACACCCGG
>JAILCK010000168.1 GCA_024680435.1 Lachnospiraceae bacterium | reverse complement strand
ATATCTCATGATATAGAGAATGTTTTGGAGTACGCCAATAAGATTCTTTACATAGGAAACGAAGTGTTTTACGGGAAGAAGGAAGACTTTTTAAAGAGTAAATTGGGAATTGCCTTCGCGGAGGAAAAAAATGAGTAGTGTTATAGATAAACTTATAGAATACCTTCAATATCCATTGGTAAGACGCGCACTTGTAGTAGGTGTTTTGGTGGCTTTGTGCGCCTCAATTTTAGGCGTATCTTTAGTATTAAAGCAGTTTTCTTATATCGGAGATGGGCTGTCTCACGTTGCATTTGGTGCCATGGCGGTCGCAACTGTTTGTAACTTTGCGGATGATACTTATTTCACCCTTCCCGTTACGGTTATATGTGCTGTTTTTCTTTTAAAAACAGGGCAGAACAAAAAGATAAACGGTGATGCGCTAATAGCGATGCTGTCGGTAGGGGCTCTCGCCATCGGATATTTACTAATGAATGTATTTGCAACAAGCGCAAACATAAGTGGGGATGTGTGTTCTACACTTTTCGGCTCAATGTCTATTCTTACTTTATCAAAGCGTGAAGTAAACATTTGCGTAGCAGTTTCAATTATTGTAATAATTGTTTTCATTGTTTTATATAATAAGATTTTTGCTGTTACATTTGATGAAAGCTTTGCCGTATCGGCGGGCCTTAACGTAAAGTTTTACAACACTTTGATAGCCATAACAATTGCGGTAATAATAGTACTTTCCATGAAATTGGTCGGTTCTTTGTTGATTTCTGCTTTGGTTATTTTCCCGGCAGTATCGGCTATGAGAGTGATGAAAAGCTATAAGGGAGTCACTATATGTGCCGCCATATTCTCTGTAGCGACGGCACTACTTGGAATCTTAGGATCTATGTTACTTGGAACGCCTGTAGGATCAACGATAGTAGGTATAGAGATCATTGGTTTTATTATCTTTAGTGGTGTTGGATTAATAGTGAGGAAGTAGAAATGAAAAGAAACAAACTGTTAGGGATAGTTGGAGTATTGCTTTTAACGGCATTAATAATAGGATGCGGTGAAAAAGATGAGCCAATTAAAGCAAGAGTAGAGCAAAACAAGCAAACGGTCAAAAGCATATTGGAAGATGCCAAGAATGAAGATTTAAATACATCTGCCGATAATGACTCGATTAATGAGACATCTGTAGAAGAAAATACGGATACAAGTTCTTTAAGTAATGATAGTGAACAACCTGAATCGCCTGAGGTATTAAAGACTTCTGAAGATGAAGACTATATTGATTTAACTGCCCTTAACAGCATTATGGTTTATACGGAAGTATATAACATGATGTATTATCCTGAAAACTATGAAGGAAAGACTGTTAAAGCAAAAGGCATGTTTAACTATTGTGAAGCCACAGAAGAAGAGAAGAGCTTATATGGAAATGACTATTATTTCTATACGGTAATTCAGGATGCTACGGCATGTTGCCAGCAAGGTTTAGAGTTTGTTTTAAAAGATGATCCGGGCTTTCCTGAAGGATATCCTAAGATGGGTGAAGAAGTAACGGTCTGTGGAAGGTTTGAAATCTACTACGAAGGTGAAACAATGTATGCTCACCTAGTTGATGCAACATTTGAGTTTTAATCATAAAAAATAAACCCGAATGAGATTATTCTCATTCGGGTTTTATTATGCTTAAATCAAGATTTAGATTGTAAACATATGAATTGCTGCTGAAAGCTCCTCAGAGTCTGTTCTTAAAGCCTTAGCTGCACTTGCAAGTGTTTCTGCCGCCTGCAACTGTGATTCTGCAGAATCCTGAACAGTGGATGTAACAGCAGCGGTTTCTTCTGAAATAGCAGATATGCTTTCGATAGCTCCGAGTGTTTCTCTCTTTGCATCTTCGATAGTCTTAATTTCACAAAGAATACTATCAAGGTCACCTGTAAGACCTGCAACGTGTTCATCGATTGATGTAAACATCTCAACGGTCTTTTTAAGTGTTTCTTCCTGTGAATTAACGATTTCGGAAGATTCTCTTGCTTTATTAACGGTACGATTTGTTTGTTCCCTTATCGTATTAACAATAGCCTGAATCTTAGCTACAGAATCCATTGACTGGTCTGCAAGCTTTCTGATTTCCTGTGCGACTACGGAGAAACCTCTACCTGCATCGCCTGCTCTTGCAGCTTCAATAGAAGCGTTAAGAGAAAGAAGACTTGTCTGGCTTGCAATTGAATTGATAACCTCAATAATTTCTTCGATAGAAGCGGAAGATTCATTCAATTCTTCGATACATTTAATTACTGAATCAGTAACTTCCTTAGTATCATCAGACTTTTGTTTAAGTTCATCGATAGTAGAAATACCGCTTGATACGATTCCTCTGGTCTTATCTGAAATAACGGCGATATTACCGGCGCTCTTAGCAACGCCTTCAATCTGAGCAGATAATTCGTCCATTTGATGTAAGCATTTTTCGGCATCTTCAGCCTGTCCCACAATACCTGAATCAATTTCAGAAATTGAATTCTTGATTTCAACTGTGGAGTTAAGCATTACATCAGCATTTGAACTTACTTCTTCACTGGCAGCATCCACAACTTCCGTTACGCCGTTTGCCTTAACCAAAAGGTCTCTGACATTGGCAAGCATGCTGTTGATACTTTCTGAAAGATTTTTAAATTCGTCGTTACGCTTTGTTTTAATATTTACGGTTAAGTCACCCTGTGCAGCTTTGGAAAGACCCTTCATCATGTCTTTCATTGCCTTAGAAAAGCCACCGGAGATGATTGTTCCGATGATTACGGCAAGTACACAAGATATTACCACCAAAATGATGGTTGACTGTAAGATGGCATTTGCATCAGCAAGGATAGCTTTTTCGGGAACCAATGCCATGAGCATGAATCCTTCATTTTCAAGTTCGTGATATACCATCAAATACTTGGCGCCGTTAAAGTCTACGTACTTTGAACCTGCACCTGAAAGATTCTGAGCAAAATTATAACCACCCAAATAGTTATCAACTTTGTCGGGATTTTCCTTTTCGCCCTTGGCCATTACCATTGTAGATAATTCTCTGCCGTCGGGTGTCTTTAAAGCAATAATCGAACCTGCGCAAAGTTCTGTGCTTGAAAGAGCTTCTTTAAAGTGTTCGTAATCTACATCGAAAACGATGTAACCCGCTTTTTTAAGATAAGTGTTATACAAAAGCCTTATCTGGCTCATTGCATAAAACTTAGGAGCGGTTTTCAATCCTTCATCGATATCCGTGTGGAATCCAACCCACTTATACTTTGTTTTATCCAAATCAGATACAACGTCTGAAGCATCAATCTTTGAATAAAGGTCGCTTGCAACACCGGATTCTGTTGACATTACTTCACCGAATTTTTCGGGAATAATTGTAATGCTCTTTAAGTAAGAGTTTGACATAACGGAAGCCGTAAGGTTTGACTTAATGGAAGATGATGCTGACCATTTGTCTGCAAGGCTTGATTCGTATGCACCGGTGTAAAAACTCTTTGTGGTTGAGTCAACGACTGTTTCGTAGGCAACTGAGCTAAGTGATGTGATAATAATGTCATAATAGCCCGAAGTTACGTTTACGATTGACTCTGTGGATCCTTCATAGTTTTCAATTAAGGCCTTTTTAGCCTGAGTGTATGAAGTATACCCCAACACAATGATAAGTAATACGGGTACCAAAAATGCGACAATCAATTTGGTACGAATACTGATTTTAAATCCGCTTTTAGCCTTTTTTTCTTTAGGCTGCTTTTGCTGCTTTGGCGCCTTAGGCTGTTTGGGCAACTTAGGCTGTTTTTGCGCATCGGATTTAGAAGTTTTTATAAAACCCATTCTGACTCCTGTCTTTCCGACTTTTCCCCAAAGCAAATCATACTATAAAATTAAGAATTAAACAATATATTTTTATGACCTAAACTTGCAATTTATTGCGCTATTTTGACAGATTTGTGAGCAGAAGCGAGCATAAGCTTAATTCTGTTAAGCTGATTAACTTCACTGGCACCCGGATCATAGTCAATTGCCACAATATTTGCGCCCGGAAAGTGCTTTCTAAGCTGTTTTATAACGCCTTTTCCCACAACGTGATTCGGAAGGCAACCAAAGGGCTGAGCACAAATGATATTTGGCGTGCCTGCGTGAATGAGCTCAATCATTTCACCTGTCAAAAACCATCCTTCGCCTGTCTGGTTTCCTATAGACACAATTTCGGATGCATTTTTTGCCGTCTCATTAATATCGGCAGGTTCAGTAAAGTGAACACTCTTTTTGCATGCGTTTTTATAGCTAAGGCGCATAAATTCAACAAACTTAATTCCTACCTTTGCAATGAATGCGGATCTCTTTGAAGTGCCTAAGTTATTTGCCTTATATTCCTGATTTTTAAAACAGTAAAGCAAAAAGTCCATTAAATCGGGAACCACAGCCTCAGCGCCTTCAGATTCCAAAAGGTCCACCACATGATTGTTTGCGGTAGGAGAAAACTTAACCAAAATTTCGCCTACAACACCGACTCTTGGCTTTTTTACATCGTTTATTCTAATTTGGTCAAATTCCTTTACCATTTCTTTGCACATCTTTGAAAAAGTAAAGTAGCTTACATGCTTTTTATTTAAAAACTCGATGCATTTTTTTACCCATTTTTCATGTAAAGCATCTGTTTCACCTTTGTTTACTTCATAAGGGCGCATTCTGTATACGCACTTTTGGAAGATATCTCCAAAGAAAACGGAATATACGCCTCTTGTGATCAGAGGAAGAGTAATCTTAAATCCGGGCTGCTTTTCAAGGCCTGAAAGGTTTAATGAAATTACCGGTATTCTTTCAAGGCCTGCTTTCTTTAAGGCTCTTCTTATAAAGCCTATGTAGTTTGTGGCTCTGCATCCTCCGCCTGTTTGAGAAATGATAAGTGCGGTCT
This sequence comes from Lachnospiraceae bacterium, assembly GCA_024680435.1. Classification (GTDB taxonomy): domain Bacteria; phylum Bacillota; class Clostridia; order Lachnospirales; family Lachnospiraceae; genus UBA1258. The sequence continues at coordinate 8,006 of JAILCK010000168.1, read as the reverse complement.
TGTCTAAATCGTACTTTCCCGATTCCAAGGCGGACATCATTTGCCCAACCACCAAGAGGGAAGGGTAGCAGGCATCATTGTTTACGTATTTTAATCCTGTGTCTATTGAAGAACGATTGTCGTTATTAAGCACCACAAGGTTATATCCGCCGTGTCTGAATACAGGCTCCAATAAATCAAAGTGAATAGGAGACATCTGAGGGCAGAGAATTGTGTATGTCTTTCTCATTTCCTCTGTAAATGGTGCTTTTTCTATGGCGCTAGACCTTATTTTTCTCTCGTAATGTCTCTTTTCGCGCACTCTGATTGCGGAAAGGAGACTTCTTATTCTAATTCTTGCGGCACCTAAATTGTTTACTTCATCAATCTTTAAGCAGGTATAGATTTTGTCTGAGCCTGTCAAAATATCATTCACCTGGTCCGTTGTAACCGCGTCAAGTCCGCATCCAAAGGAGTTAAGCTGAATAAGTTCAAGGTTATCTACGGTTTTTACATATGATGCCGCTGCGTAAAGCCTTGAATGATACATCCATTGATCCGATACAACAAGGGGTCTTTCGGGAAGAGCCAAATGAGAAACAGAATCTTCCGTTAAAACTGCAACGCCGTAGGAAGTAATCATTTCGGGAATTCCGTGATTGATTTCAGGGTCAATATGGTAAGGACGTCCCGCAAGCACGATTCCTTTTTTGTTGTTTTCTTTTAAGTATTTTAATACTTCCTCGCCTTTTTCCTGCATGTCTTTATGGGCATTATTTAATTCATCAAAGGCCTTTGAAACAGCAGCCTTAATTTCTGCTTTAGGTATTTCTTTAAATTCTTTAATTAAGGCTTCCGAAATGGTTTCTTTTGACTTAAAGGACATGAAAGGATTTCTGAATTTAACTTCTCCCGCCGTGATTTTTTCAACGTTGTTTTTTATGTTTTCGGAATATGAAGTAACGATGGGGCAGTTGTAGTGATTGTTTGTGCCTTCAACTTCGTCTCTTTCATAAAAAACGCTTGGATAGAAGATAAAATCAGGCTTTGCATTTATAAGCCATTCAATATGACCGTGGGCAAGCTTTGCGGGGTAACATTCCGATTCGCTTGGAATCGATTCTATGCCAAGCTCATATATTTTATGGCTTGAAGGGGGCGATAGGATAACTCTGTAGCCAAGTGTTGTAAAAAATGTATGCCAGAAAGGAAAGTTTTCATACATGTTAAGCACTCTCGGAATTCCCACGGTACCTCTTTTTGCATTTGCCGCTTCCAAGGATTCATAGTTAAAGAAACGCTTGAATTTGTATTCAAAAAGGTTTGGAATATTATCTTTATTCTTTTGCTTTCCGATGCCTCGCTCACATCTGTTTCCTGAAATATACTGTCTTCCGCCTGAAAATCTGTTTATTGTCAATCTGCAGGCGTTTGTACATCCCTTACACTTTGCCATTGAAGTTTCAAAAACAAGTTCGCATATGGATTCAAAAGAAAGCATTGTGGTTTCAAAGCCTTCTTCGTATCTTTCTCTTGCAATCAAAGCAGCACCGAAAGCGCCCATAATTCCTGCAATATCGGGGCGCACAACATTTGCCTTTGCAACCTTTTCAAAGCTTCTTAATACAGCGTCATTGTAGAAGGTTCCGCCCTGTACCACGATGTTTTTTCCAAGAGAAGAAGCATCAGATACTTTAATTACTTTAAATAAAGCATTTTTTATAACCGAATAAGCTAAGCCTGCTGAAATATCAGATACTTCAGCGCCTTCTTTCTGCGCCTGTTTAACCTTAGAGTTCATAAACACAGTACATCTTGTACCAAGGTCTATAGGATGCTTTGCAAACAAAGCACACTTTGCAAAGTCTTTAACGGAATAATTTAAGGACTTTGCGAATGTTTCTATGAAAGAACCGCATCCCGAAGAACATGCTTCGTTTAACTGTACGCTGTCTACGGTTTGATTCTTTATTTTAATGCATTTCATATCCTGACCGCCTATATCCAATATGCAGTCAACATCGGGAGAAAAGAAAGCGGCAGCGTAGTAGTGAGCCACTGTTTCAACTTCTCCGTCATCAAGTAAGAATGCGGCTTTCATTAGTTCTTCTCCGTAACCTGTGGAGCAGGAGCGAACAATACGCGCATCCTTTGGCATTATCTTATAAATGTCCTTTAAAGCTTCTATGGCAGTCTTTAAAGGAGAACCGTTATTGTTTGAGTAAAATGAATGAAGTAACGTACCTTCTTTATCAACCAAAGCAATCTTTGTGGTGGTGGAGCCTGCATCGATTCCAAGGAAACATTCTCCGTGATAATTAGATAAGTCACCCTTTTTTACAACTGCCTTAGCGTGTCTTTGGTTAAAGTCTTCGTATTCTTTTTCATTTGCAAACAAAGGCTCCATTCTTTGCACTTCAAAATCCATTTTTATGTCATGGGAGAGCTTTTCAACCATTTCTTCCATAGAATAATGAATCTCTTCTTTTGCATTAAGGCAAGAACCAAGGGCGGCAAAAAGATGTGATTTATCGGTGTTTACGATTAAATCATCGGTAAGCTTAAGGGTTCTTATAAAAGCCTGTTTTAGCTCACTTAAAAAGTGAAGGGGACCGCCTAGAAAAGCCACGCGTCCTCTTATGGGCTTACCGCAGGCAAGGCCTGAAATAGTCTGATTAACAACGGCCTGAAATATAGAAGCCGAAAGGTCTTCTTTTGTGGCACCGTCGTTAATTAAAGGCTGTATGTCTGTTTTTGCAAACACACCGCATCTTGCAGCTATAGTGTATAAAGAATTGTAGTTTTTGGCGTATTCGTTAAGGCCTGTTGCATCCGTTTGAAGAAGGCTTGCCATTTGATCGATAAAAGAACCTGTACCGCCGGCACAGATTCCATTCATTCTTTGCTCCACATTTCCGTCTTCAAAGTAGATAATTTTAGCATCCTCGCCCCCAAGCTCGATTGCTACGTCGCATCCTTCGGTAAGCTCGCTAAGTGCAGTAGATACTGCAATTACTTCCTGGTTAAAAGGAACGTTTAAGTGATTTGCCAAGGTTAATCCGCCGGAACCTGTAATCATGGGGTGTACATCAATGTTCCCAACTTCCTTAAAGGCCTTTTTAAGTAATTCGTATAAGGTTTCTCTTATATTGGCGTAATGTCTTTCGTAATCCGAAAATAATAGATTTCTTTCAGAATCAAGAATTGCTATTTTTACTGTTGTGGAACCGATATCGATTCCAAGTGTGTTAAATTTCTCCATTTTTACCTCTTGTCCCTCGATAGTATAAATTTTACTTTAACATTCTAAAGGGAAGACTTTGCAAAAACAATTTGGCAATTTGAGGTAAATGTAATGTTTTTAGCCTTTTTAACATAAAGGTTATATTCTTTTAAGAATTGCTTTCGTTTACTTTTGAGAATCAAGATGATAATATTAAAGTGCTTTTATTTACTTGAAGGAGTTTTATTTACATGGGAAAATTTGAGAGAAAATTTGGAAGATATGCGATTCCTAATTTAACATATATTATTGTTGGTGCGTATGCACTGGGGTTAGTGCTTTGTTCTGTAGCTCCGGGGGTAATTGATTATCTTTCTTTTGACCCTTATTACATTTTAAAGGGACAGGTATGGAGGCTTGTTTCATGGCTTTTGGTTCAAGCTCCGGCCGGTTCCGGATTATCAACGATAATCATGATTATTTTCTATATATCCATAGGAAAATCACTTGAAAGAGCTTGGGGCGATTTTACCTATAATGTTTACATTTTTTCAGGCCTATTGTTTACTATGGTCGGTGTATTCTTGGTTTATCTTGTTGCGTATTTTGGATTCCACACACAAATCATATTTGGCGCATCGGTTACGACTTATTACATTTGCTTATCTATTTTCTTGGCTTTTGCAATGACATTCCCCGAAGCCCGGGTTTTACTTATGTTTATCATTCCTATAAAGGTTAAGTGGCTTGGCTTTTTGTATGCAGGTATGCTTGCTTGGCAGGTTATTATGTGCATTGTTGCAAAGCAATGGATTCCTGCTGTTATAATAGTATTTTCGGTTTTAAACTTTGTGGTATTTTATTTTTCACAAAAGAGAAATCGATTTGGATCTCCCAAACAAAGAGTAAAGCAGATGAAGCGTCGTTACGAGTTTAATCGTGATGCATCTCAAGCCGCAAGGCCTTCAGGCATTGCAAAGCATAAATGTGCAATATGCGGTCGAACCGAGCTTACTAACCCTGAACTTGAGTTTAGATTTTGCTCAAAGTGCAACGGAAACTACGAATATTGTACAGATCATTTGTTTACGCATAAGCATGTAGAATAGAGGTTAAAATGATAGATCAAAACGAATTTATAAAAAAGATTAATGAACTTACTGATCTTGCAGAAGAGCAAGGTAATGTAATATATAAAGATCAGCTTTTTGAGCTTTTTCCCGATATTAAAGAAAAGGAAGAAGCTTTAAAGGTAATTACCGATTATTTAAAAGAAAAGAAGATAGGCCTTGATGAAAAGCTTTCTTTTGAAGATGTTGTAACCGAAGAAGAAAAGAATTATCTTGACTATTATTTGGAAGACTTAAAAGCTATCGCTCCTTTGTCTAAAGGAGAAAGAGAAGGCTATATGCTTTCTGCCATGAGCGGAGACGAAGACAGTAAGGCAAAGATTATTAGCGATACACTTTCAAGTGTTGTGGATATTGCAAAGCTTTACGCAGGCCAGGGCGTTTTCCTTGAAGACTTAATCGGAGAAGGAAACCTTACTTTAATGACCGTCATGGACCTAATCGGAAGCTGCGAAAATGCAAAGGAAGCAGATGGTCTTATTTCATCTCAGATTATGAATGCCATGCAAGATTTAATTGCCGAAAGCATGGATGAATCTAAAAACGAAGAAAAGATATTAAAGAACGTCAATAAAGTTGCGGATGCCGCAAAATCTTTGTATGAAGACTTAAAGAGAAAAGTTACGGTTGAAGAACTTTCAAAAGAATCGGGAATTTCAGAGGCTTCTATAAAGAAGGCTTTAAAGCTTACCGCAAATAAAATCGATGAAATTAAGACAGAGGAAGAATAGGCTAAAATAACCTTATAAGGATTTATACATGACAGAGTTTAAAGGATGCAAAAATTACACTTTGATATCTAAAGAAAGGCTTGACGACATTAACGCCACAGCCTTTACTTTAAGGCACAATAAAACCAAAGCCAGAGTTGTTTGCCTTCAAAACAGCGATGATAACAAGGCTTTCATGATTGGCTTTAAGACACCAAACAATAAAGGAACCGGCGTGGCTCATATTCTTGAACACACGGTTCTTTGCGGTTCCGAAAAATTTCCCGTAAAGGATGCAATGACGGAAGTTTCTAAGGGTTCCGTAAATACATTTTTAAATGCTTTTACATATCCCGACAGAACCCTATACCCGATTGCAAGCTGCAACAATAAAGACTTTCAAAACTTAATGGAAGTTTATCTTGATGCTGTTTTTAATCCAAGAGTTTTAAAAGAAAAAAAGATTTTCATGCAGGAAGGCTGGCACTATGAGCCAAACGAAGAAAACAACGGGCTTATTGTTAACGGCGTTGTTTACAATGAAATGAAGGGCGTTTATTCATCACCTGATTCAATGCTTAGTTCATACACTATGTTTTCTTTGTTTCCGGATACGCAGTATGGCGTTGAATCCGGAGGAAATCCTGAAGAAATCATTGATTTAACCTACGAAGACTTTTGCGGCTTTTATAAAAAGCTATATCATCCGTCAAATTCAAGAATTTATTTATACGGAAATATGGACTTTGAAGAAAAGCTTGAATATATAGATAAAGAGTATCTTTCTCATTACGAAGAAGCTGACATTGACAGCGAAGTTAAAATGCAGGCTCCTTTCGCCAAAAGAAAACGAATCGAAAAAGAGTATTCATTGGCAGATACGGATGAAGAGAAAGATTCAACATATCTTTCTTACAACGTAGTTTGCTCCGATTATACAGACGTAAAAACTACGGAAGTAATGGATGCAATTAACTACGCTCTTTGCTCTGTTCCCGGCTCTAAATTAAAGAAAAGGCTTATAGATGCGGGTATCGGTAAAGACGTTTACTCAGAGCTTGGAACAGATACTTGTCAAAAGGTATTTTCAATCATAGCTCAGAACGCAAACCCTGAAGATGAAGAAAAGTTTGTTGAAATAATAGAATCCACCATGAAGGAAATTGTTAAGGAAGGCTTTGATGAAAAAGCTCTTGAAGCCGCTATTTCAATTTCCGACTTTACATATCGTGAAGCTGATTTTGGCCTTTATCCAAAGGGCGTTTCTTACGGCTCCATGATTTTTGAAAAATGGCTTTATACAGATGATGATATATTTACAAATCTTAAGCAAAATGCCATCAGAAAAGAATTAAGAGAAAGCATTAAAAGCGGTCTTTTTGAAGAGGTTTTAAGGACAAGAATCTTAGAAAACAAGCATAAGACCATTTTAGTCATGAAGCCAAAGAAAGGCCTTTTAAAAGAAAAAGACGAAGAATTAAACAAAAAGCTTTCTAAGTTTTATGACTCTTTAACCGATGCTCAAAAGAAAGCCATTATTAAAGAATCAAAAGCCTTAAAGAAATATCAAGACGAAGAAGACACAAAAGAAGCTTTGGCTACAATTCCTTCTTTAACAATCAAAGATATCGATAAAAAGATTAACAGATGTGTTTATAAAGTTGAAAGTATAAACGGAGTTAAAGCGATTTATACAGAGTCAGATCCTAACGGAATTGCATATTTTAACCTTGGATTTGATGCAACAAAAATTCCGAAGAGACTTTTACCTGCACTCAGTATTTTAAAGAGTCAGCTTGGCTTAATGGATACAAAGTCATATACCTACGGTGACCTTGTTAACGAGACTTACATTAAGACAGGCATGATCTACTATAACACCATGATTTATAAAGACGTGTCAAAGCCCAATGATTACACGGTTAACTTTGAAGTTAAATCAAGGACTCTTTATGAATTTTTGCCTGATGCTTTTAACCTTATTAAAGAGGTGCTCTTTACATCAAAACTTGATGATAAAAAGAGGTTAAAAGAAAACTTAGAACAATCAAAGGTGCGCATTCAAGGTTTCTTCTTACAGGCAGGCCATTCCGTTGCAGCAGGAAGAGCATTAAGCTCAATAAGCGACAGTAGTGCTTTAATGGATGTTTTATCGGGAATGGGGTATTACAGGTTCATTGAAGATACTTTATTAAACTTTGATGAAGCTTCAGACAAACTTATAAAAGACATGAAAGAAGTTCTTTCTTTGCTTATTACAAAGGATAATCTTGAAATAAGCTATGGAGCGGACCATAAGAATAAAAAGGCATTTTGTAAAGCTGTAAGCGATTTTGTCGATACGCTTCCCGAAAAATCAAAGGCCACAAAGCCTATACATATGAAAGCGGTTAAAGGCTCTGAAGCATTTTCATCGGCTTCTATGGTTAACTATGCTGCCGTAAGCGGAAATTTTGTGGCTAAATCCGGCCTTGAATATAACGGAAGCTTACTGGTTTCTACTAAAATATTAAATAATGAATACTTATGGAACGAAGTAAGATTAAAGGGAGGCGCCTACGGATGCTTTTGCTCCTTTAGATCAAACGGCGAGGCGGTGCTTGCTTCTTACAGAGACCCTAATTTAAAGAAAACATTTAAGGTATTTTCAAAGGTATCTGACTTCCTTAAAAAATATGACGGAAGTAAAGAAGACGTAGACAGATACATAATATCCACAATCGGTGACTTGGATTTACCTCTTACAACGTCCATGAAAGTGGCAAGGGCTTACATTTTTTATAAAACAAATACCACAAATGCCATAAAGCAAAAAGAAAGAAACGAGATTCTTTCAACCACCAAAGAAGTTATAAACGCTTCTTCAAAATACGTTGATGCCTTCTATAAAAACAAGGCGTACTCATGTGTTGGTTCGGAAGAAAAGCTTAAAAGCGAAGGAAAGATGTTTAACGTCATTACACC
>JAILCK010000154.1 GCA_024680435.1 Lachnospiraceae bacterium | reverse complement strand
GTTAACACACTTATTCCTCTTGCTTTGTGACACGAAGGTTTATGTCCAAAAGCTTGTTGTATCCAAGCCAACCCGTTTCTGTTGTTGCCGCAAAGATTTCTTTAAATGTTTCCATCTTTGCATCCATATCGTCCGCAAAGTTTAAAGCAACCGCCTCTACAAGCATGGGCTTCTTCGGCGATCCGAATTCAAGCTTTCCGTGATGCGCTAAAATACAGTGCTTAAGCTCGCTCTCCAAGCTTTCCGGGAAACCGTCAATGTATCTTATCTTTTCGCCAACCATTTCGGCACCCATCACGATATGTCCAAGAAGGTTTCCTTCATCGGTGTAATCGTTTGTGGGGAAAGGCGAAAACTCCCTTACCTTTGCAATATCATGAAGCATTGCCGCTGTCATAACAAGGTCCTTTTTAAGGAAAGGATATTTAAGGGCAAAGAACTTACATGTGTTTGTCACAGAAACTGTATGCTCTAAAAGGCCACCGATAAAGCAATGATGCACACTCTTAGCAGCGCTTGATGTCCTAAACTTCTTTATAAAGTCTTCGTCTTTTAAGAAAAACTCTTCAAGCAAAGCCTTTAAATAATGGTTCTCAATTTCTCCGATGTAGCCAAGAAGTTCCTTGTACATTTCATCGTTGTCTCTTTCGCTTACGGGAAGGTAATCCTTAGGGTCGTATTCACCTTCTGCGCAAACTCTTGCTCTTTTAATGCTTATCTGTAAAGCTCCGTTAAAAGAAGAAACATCTCCCACTATATCAACGTAATCAAGTGCCTCAAAATCAGCGATTCCCGCACTTCCCACGTCCCAAATCTTACAATCGATTGAGCCTGTCTTATCTCGCAAAATTACATTGTCGTAGGGCTTTCCCGTTTTTGTTACGGCCGATGATTTGTGCTTACACAAATACACTCCCTGCACATGATCTCCGTCGTGTAAATCCTGAATATACTTCATAACTTCTCCATTTTCTATTTGTTTATTTTTTCAAAAGTCGCATATAATTCAACTTGCTTATATGTTCCCTGAACGTTCCTGTTAACTACAATCTTTGTTTCTTCGCCCTGAGGTATGGCCTTTAATGCAGAAAGAAAATCTCCGAACTTATAAATGTTTGTTTCTCCTATTTGAGAAATGATATCCCCACTTTGAATGCCCGCATTCATGGCGGTTGAATCAAACAAAACGGAAAGCACAAAGATGCCTTCGGGCATTCCCTGGGAGATTCCCACCTGGGGCACATCGCTTGCGGTGATTCCAAGAAGCACCACGTCTTCTCTGTTCATAAGACGTTCAAAGGTTCTTTTTAATTCCGTAATACCGATTGCGCTTATAAGGTTTCTTGCATCGTTTGGTAAATATTTTGTATCGATAATTCCCACCACGTCTCCGCGAAGGTTTATCACGATTCCCGAAGCATTCATACTTCCGTAAATATTTGTAACAATCTGCCTGTATAAATTGTCGGTTACCGTAAGCTTGTTTGAATTTGCAGTCACCATTCCGTAGTTAACCGAATTATAAGTTCCCATAGGGCTTCCCACAGCTATAACAGGTGATCCCACAAGCCCTGCCATATTTGAATTTCCCATAGTAGCTACAGCTATGCTTTCTTTGGTCACTTCATTGATATCCGCAGTCTTTACGCTAAGCATTCCGATATCAGTCGCAAGGTCATAGTTAATAAGCTCGGCTCTTGCCTGAATACCGTTTACAAATGTTACAACGATTTCTTCGCAGGTTTTAACCGCTCCGTACTTTGTGGCAATGAAAATCTCGTTTTCAGTCTGTGCCAAAATAAGGCCCGACAATTCGCTTGTGTTTTCATATATATTGTTAAGCCAGTCGGTGTTTTGCTTTATGGGCGTCACTCTCACCATAGACTTTGCCGCAGTATTTGCAATGTCTGATAAGGACCTATAAAGGTTTTGATAATCATTTACGGTAAAAGTGATACTGTTTATAAGATTCTTTATTTCCTGCTCTTCCATTGCCGCAAACTGACTGTAGTCAATTTCCGGTTCTTCCGCCTCGATACGCATATCTTCAGGCTTCATCTCTTCTTCCTTTGTTTCCTCGGGAAAAGAAATCGGAGTGAGCTCTTCTTCTGTTTTGGCGTCATCTCTTTCTGAAAACTTCTCCATTACAAAAGGAGCAATTAAAGCAAAAGTGACACAAGCGACAATTCCAAAAACCACCGCAGAAATAGCCGCCACAATAGTGTTTCTGGCAAGTTTCTTTCTGTTAATGGGGCGCGCCTTTATTTCCTCACGCATGAAAACAAAGTCGTCTTTTGTACCGTTTTCTTTTTCTATTTTTTTGAGTTCTTCTTCAGTCATTTTATCCCTCCAAATGCCTCATATTAAGAGTATATCCACCTGCGACTTTATTGTAAAGAGCGCCCCCGTATGATAAAATTAACAGTGATTTTAAGGCTATGAGGATATTTTATGAACGAAAAAGTTTTATCTACTCTTGAATATACAAATATTATTTCTATGCTTGTAGAGCATGCCGATTCCGCACCCGGAAAAGAGCTTTGCAAAAACCTTCTTCCCATGACATCTTTGTCTGATATCGAAGAAGCCCAGACCCAGACTCAGGACGCTCTATCCAGACTTTTCTCCAAAGGAAGCATAAGCTTTGGCTCAAACAAAGATTTGGGATTTGCAATGAAATCCCTTGAAATAGGCTCTATCTTAATGGCTTCGGAGCTTCTTTCTTTTGCCCGCTTTTTAAACAACGTAAACAGAGTTAAGACCTATGGGGCCAAAGAAAAAGATGACGATGAAGGCGATTCTTTATCTGATTATTTCGAGCTTTTAGAGCCCATGACACTTGTGTCAAAAGAAATTGACAGGTGTATCCTTGATGAAGAAGGTAACATTGCAGACGATGCAAGCCCGACTCTAAAATCAATTAGAAAAAGCCTTCAGCAGACTAATGAAAAAATCCATTCAGAGCTTAATAAGATGGTTAACGGTTCTTTAAAGTCTTACCTTCAAGACTCCGTTGTCACAATGCGAAACGACCGTTACTGCGTGCCTGTTAAAAGCGAGTACAAAGGCCAGGTGTCCGGCATGGTGCACGACCAGTCTTCTTCAGGCTCCACGTTTTTCATTGAGCCTCAGGCTATCGTTGATTTAAACAACAAAATTCGCGAGCTTCACTTAGATGAGCAAAAAGAAATTGCTGTGATTTTGGCTAATTTATCGGCAGAGCTTTCAGA
>JAILCK010000016.1 GCA_024680435.1 Lachnospiraceae bacterium | reverse complement strand
ATCCGATGGCTTTAAAGTCTTTATTATTTGGAAATTACATTCCTGCCTGAGCTGCAACTTCTGCTGCGAAGTCGTCAACCTTCTTTTCCATACCTTCACCAACTTCGAAACGAACGAACTTAGCGATGTTGATGTTAGCATCAACAGTCTTAAGGTATGCACCAACGCTCTGCTTTCCGTCTTCAGCCTTAACGTAAACCTGATCAAGTAAGCAGATTTCCTTTAAGTGCTTAGAAATACGGCCTTCAACAAGTCCTGCAAAGATCTTGTCTGCTGAAATGTTAGCCTTGTCATCAAGAGCTAACTGAGCAAGCTGAGCCTTAGCTGCATCTGATAAGAAGTTAGGAAGATAGTTCATGTTAGACTTCTTTTCTTCGTAGATAGCCTTGTCTTCAGCGCTCCATACGTTGTCGTTGATTGCCTTTTCAATAAGCTTGTTTAAGATGGGCTTGGGAAGTGAGAAAGGATCGTTTAATGCACTTTCAAGTGTGATGTCCTTTTCCTTAGCAAGTTCATCTGCTGAAATATCGTTTCTTGATGTATACTGAGGGTTCATAGCTGCAACCTGCATAGCTACGTTTGTTAAAGCTTCTTTAACATTGTCGCCTGTTGCTCCGTTAGCTGCTACCAAAACACCGATTCTTCCGCCACCGTGGATGTAAGAAACAACTGTGTCTCCTTCAACCTTGGCAAATCTTCTGATAGAAAGCTTTTCACCGATTGTAGCTGTCTTTTCAACCAAAACTTCCTTAACGGTCTTAGATGAATCTTCAACCCACTTTTCATCCATCATACCTTCAACGTCTGCTGCATTAGAAGCAAGAGCCTGATTAGCAACTGCCTGTACATATGACTGGAATGTTTCATTCTTTGCAACGAAGTCTGTTTCAGAGTTAACTTCAACAACTACTGCCTTGTTTCCTGAAACTGCAACACGTGTGATACCTTCTGCTGCGATACGGCTTGCTTTCTTTTCAGCCTTAGCAGCGCCGCTCTTTCTTAAAACTTCAACAGCTGCTTCCATATCGCCGTTTGTTTCGTTAAGAGCCTTCTTGCAGTCCATCATACCTGCGCCGGTCATCTCACGTAATTCTTTTACCATGCTTGCGCTAATATCTGCCATTATTTTGTTCTCCTTATAAGTTTATCGTTAAAATTATTCTTCAGTCTGTGCTACTTCTTCAATGTCTGTAGCTTCTGTTTCAGCGTCAGCGTTTGCATCAGCTACGTCAACAGCTTCGCCCTGGTTAGCTTCGATAACAGCGTCTGCCATCTTAGCAACGATAAGCTTTACGGCTCTGATAGCGTCATCATTGCCGGGGATAATATAATCAAGTTCTTCAGGATCGCAGTTTGTATCACCGATACCAAGTAATGTAATACCGAGTGAGTGAGCTTCCTGAACACAGATGTGTTCCTTCTTGGGATCTACAACAAAGATTGCATCGGGAATTCTCTTCATGTCCTTGATACCGCCAAGGTTCTTTTCAAGCTTTTCCCATTCTTTCTTAAGGTTTGTAACTTCCTTCTTGGGAAGTACATCGAATGTACCGTCTGTTGACATTGTTTCGATAGCTTTTAATCTTGCAATTCTTGACTGGATGGTCTTGAAGTTTGTAAGCATACCGCCAAGCCATCTTTCATTTACATAGTACATTCCGCAACGTTCTGCTTCTGTCTTAACAGCATCCTGTGCCTGCTTCTTGGTACCAACGAAAAGAATTGTACCGCCCTGTGCAACGATATCAGAGATAGCGTTGTAAGCTTCGTCAACCTTTCCTACTGACTTCTGTAAGTCGATGATGTGGATACCGTTTCTTTCTGTGAAGATGTAGGGAGCCATCTTAGGGTTCCATCTTCTGGTCTGGTGTCCAAAGTGAACACCTGCTTCAAGTAACTGTTTCATTGAAATAACGCTCATTTTAAAATCCTCCGTTTTGGTTAATCATCCGTGTATTTCCTTAGTCCGTCCACCGACGCGTTATTCGGCACCGACGGGGTTTGCACGATTTTAGACATGCAAAATACACGTGCTTTTTAGTTACAGCGGTAAGAGTTTAACACAGATAAGCCTTAAGTGCAAGGTCTTTCTTAGTTTTTTTACTCTTAAACATAAAAAAAGCAGGGTAAAAACCCTGCTTAAAATACTATCATAAAACTCCGTATTTTAAAAGAACGGTATAGGCAAAGGTAAGAATTGCAAAAGCAAATGCGAGGATTGAAAAGATTACCGCAATGTTTAACTTCTTATTTAACCTTTCATTCATTTTGTTTAGAGAATCTGAAACCTTTTCGGTTTCAGATACAACTACTGCCTGAACGTTTCTGTATACTTTGACGTTTTCGTTGTGAACTACGTCAAGAGTTGATTCTCTTATGGCCTGAAGGGTCTCTTCTTCTTTTTTCTTAGGCGCTTCCTTTATGTCCTTAAGTAAGCTAAAGTTTTCTTCAAGCTGAGCCTGAATCTTATTAAGGTATGCCCTTGTTTTTTCTTTTCTTTCGCTGTCTTCGATATTATTTTGTCTATCCATATTTCTTTGACCTCTTAATCTTTCAAAAAAGTGATCCATCATATCCTCCTAAGAAAGTTAATTTCTTCTTGTAATAATCTTTCCTATTGTATCAAAGTCTGAACCTTTTGCAATCTCATAAGTTCCTACGCTTATTGATTTATCATATCCGTTTTGGCATAAGAATTCATCAAGTTCTATGGCGGATTCTACAAGCCCCGCTTCATATATTCTTCTTGCAACGCTTACAGAAGAATCTCCGGGGATAACCTTTATTTCAACAAGCTCCCCTAAATCCGTATATCCTTCTTCCCCTTTCGGCATTGGATTTATGGGCTTTGGAAGGATTTCTTCTTCAGGCTCTTTAGTCTCTTCAACGACTTCTTCTTTTGATTCTTCGCTTTGAGATTCTTCATTTGAAACTTCCTCATTAGAGTCGCTGTTATCTTTTTCTTCGTTTCTCAAAGCTTCATTGTTTGAAACGGCCTTTTTTACTTCTTCCATAAATGCCTCATCGCCTGATACGGAAGGAGTGGCTTCGGCTATTTCTTTTTTATTATCAAGTTCTTTTTTATCTACTGTTTCTATAAGGGTTTCTTTTTCTACCGGGTCTGCCGACGCTACCTTTGGCATCGATACGCCCATTATTATGGCGGTAACAATCATGCCTGCCCCGATACCCCTAAAATAGGATTTTAAGTTCATTTAAGTGTACCTTACTTACTCTTTTTCGAAGAAAACAAATCTATTACAAGCTTAACTTCACCAACTCCAAGGCCAAGCTCTTTAGCTATCTGCATGTTTGACTTACCTTGCTCGTGAAGCTTTCTTATCATTTCGTTGGAATTCTTTCTTCCCACGTTATCCGTAGACAAATGAACATCTATGGATGCGGGATTTTCTGTAGGTGTAACGGTCTTTGAAACCGCAGGCTTCTTTGCAGGAGCCTTTTTAACTACGGTTTTCTTTTCTTTGTCTTTATCTACAACAGCTACGCCGTCCACTATCTTTAAGTGCTCGGGAACAAAGGGTGTAAAGGTGTTTTCTTTAACTTCTTCGACCACAGGTTCTTCTTTAATTTCTTCCTTCCCCGCCTCTTCTTCTTTTACCTTTTCTTCCTTTTGCTTAATCTCTTCATCGACTTTCTTTTTCTTTTCTTCCAAATCCTTACGCTCTTTTTCAAGCTCGGTCTTTGAAACCTTTAATTCTTCGCCGGTGTTTTTAAGCTTTTCGTCTTTGTCGTTTAACATATCATAAAGAAAAACGGCTTCATTGTGATTGTCGTTTATCTTCTTTAAAACGGTTTCGGAGTATTCGTCAACCGCCATGATTTTTTCATTTGAAAGACGCTCTAACGCACGCTCAGTCTTTTCGATTGAGTAGTTAACGGTTTCTTCCACCATGTCGTCAATCTTAATCTTTGCGGCATCCATTTCCTTGTTTACAAGGTCTCTTATTTCGTCTTCGGTTATTTTCTTTTCTTCGTCTTTCTTTGTGTCAGGCAAAAAGAAGCTTATTGCAAAGAATAAGCCTCCTATTACCAAAAGAACTATTTCTGTTGTGCTCATTTTAAATCCTTATGTCGAACGTTGATGTCTTTTCTTTTGTAACCACGACACCGTCACCATTTTCTTTTTTTTCAGGATTTCTGTGCCTTCCGCCGTCACCGTGATATTCATTCGAGCCCTTATCTTTGGCATCAAATTTCTTCTCACTGTCATTGGTTATGTTTGCACCCTTATTAACGGCATTTGCACGATCTTGAATCTCTTTGTCAAACTGTCCCGAGAAATTGGTTTGATCGACAATCCCCTTATGATCTTCATTGTGCTTAATGTTGGCAAAATCCGTCATTCGCGAAATTCCGCCTGATAACTCCAAAGGTCCTAATCCCATACACAGCCCTCATGTTTAGGAATTAAAGCTAATTAATTCCCACCATCTTAACCTCGCCGCCCTCCTTAATGAAGCGACAATATTTCATTGTTGACTTTACTACCATGGATACGTCACCGATAACAACCTTGGTGCCGGGATAAACATCGCCCCTTACGATAACCTGTCCCATGTTGGATGTTTGTGAATCCTGCGTATCCTGATATTTATTGAGCTCGGAAATATCGTTTTGAAGCTTTTCGTTTAATTCCTTGCTTAATAACGCCAGTTTCTGAATCTGTCCCAATTGGTCGGCCGTCATTCTTATGCCTTGTTGGATTTTAGCCTTTGCTCCTTCCAAAACGGGCCTTATAGTGGTAAGCTGTTTATTTATTTCCACTATTTCTTTCTTAAGTTCCTGCATGTTGGTCTTAACACCTGTATCCATACCAACTTCAATGATAGTGTCTGCTCCCATCTGAGAACCTAAGTTTTTAACTTCAACGGAATTTGTGGCACAGGCTCTTCCGCCTGCGATAAATCCCTTACTTCCGGATACTCTTATATCTGTTCCTGCGGTAATGTTGCTGTGAAGAATAGTGTCTGCTTCCACAAATCCGTCAGCTATAACCTTTGCGTTTTCTAAGAACTTAGCAACCACGTTTCCGCCTGCTTTAAGCTCTCCTTTACGCATTCCGTTCATACCGCGCATGATGGTAATGTTTTCGCCCGCTTCCAAATAAGCGCCTTCAACAACACCTCTTACTTCGATGGAGCCTTTTGCCTTTACGGTAAAGTTTTCACACACGTTACCGTTAACCTGCACGCTTCCGTCGTAATCTATGTTACCAACGCTGTTATCAACGTTTTCTACTTCCAATACATTGGATACAAAGATTTTACCTTCAACCAAAGAAACATGGCCGGAAACCTCAGAAAATGCTTCGGTTTCAGTTTCGTTTACTCTGATATTATGGCCATACTTTAAGGCAAGAGTCTTTACTTCTCTTGGATTAATGACTTCACCCTTTACGTTTTTACCGGGGGTACCAAGAACTGCAGGTGTTAAACGTGCAAGCAAATCTCCCGCATTAATGTGGTTAATAGTATTTAAGTTAAAGAAGTCAACCGTTCCGTCATCGTTAAGAGTAGGACGAACTCTTGGGTTTGTGTTAAAGAAATATTCAATCTTTGCATCCTCGCCCTGTACGGGAGGTGTGCCTTTAACCAAAACCACGCTCTTACAATACTCTCTGTTAGCTAAAAATGCATCTATGGCTGCATCATCGTATCCGTAGCTTATTCCTCGACCGGTGAATTCACGCATAAATTCTTCTTTGCTCATCTGTTCACCGCCGTCAAAACAAGGAATCATCCTAACGGAAACAGACATCGCATCGGGAGCACAGGTAACCTTTACGTACTCACCGTCTTTATGAAGGAAATCTGTAATCGTGGGAAAATAGGCAACGCTCTCAAGCCCTGCCAAAGTGGATACAAGAAGTTTCATATCGAAAGTGATGTTCTTGTAATTAAGATATTCGAATAATTCGTCTCTTTGTATAGGCTCCCCACCGTTAGTGGGCGGAACAAGCTTTACGTGGCACTTGCCCCCTCGCTCTACAATCTGGAAATATCCGTTCATTAAATGTAACCCCCATGCCTGAATGTCAGTATCAAATATACTTCTAATTTGATTCTAACAGAATACCCATGTAACGTCCAAGCTTTTCTCTCATTTTTTGTATTGCTCTTGTATGAAGTTGTGAAACTCTGGACTCAGAAACCTCCAAAACGTAGCTTATTTCTTTTAAAGTAAGCTCTTCGTAGTAGTACAAAAGTATTACTTTTCTTTCCTTTTCGGTTAATAAATCCAAGGATTCCATGAGTTTTTCTTTTAACTCTTTTTTATCGACAACTTCCTCGGGAGATTCAAAGTGAGAAGCCAAATTTTTTTCATTTGGCACTTCACTTCCCGATTCCATAAATTCGTTCAAAGAAACAACGTTTGTAACTTTAAGCTGAGACTGCCACTCACATAATTCATCGGAAGAAATGTTAAGCTTAGCCGCCAATTCTTCGTCTGTTGCCGGATGTCCCGTTTCAAGTTCAATCTCGTGCATAGCTTTGTCAAGCTCTCTTTGGCGCTGACGAACGGTTCTGGGAATCCAGTCCATCTTTCTTATCTGGTCCAAAATAGAGCCTCGTATTCTTAGACTTGCGTATGTCTCGAATTTGACGTCTTTTAAGCAGTCAAATTTATCGATGGCATCAATAAGTCCGAAAATACCATAGCTGCAAAGGTCTTCATATTCAACATTGTAACCTAAGTACATGCTAAGTCGCCCCGCAACAAGCTTAACAAGCGGAGCGTACTCTAGAATAAGCTGCTCTCTTAATTCGGCAGACTTATCGGAGGCATATCTCTCCCATAACTTTTTTCTTTCCTGCTCGTCCATGTAAGAATTCCATCCCCTGTAAACTCATACTTGGCATAAATATTATGCAAGCTATCTGGATTCATCGTTTTCTTCATCTTCTGAGCTTTCTTCTTCCACTTCGTTCTCCACAAATTCATCAATGGAATCAAAGTCGGTCTTGTCTATAACTTCACCTTCTTCTGAAAGCTTCATGATTGCATTTCTTCTGTCAAAGCCGTCAAGGATGCTTACGATGATAGATCCCAAAAAATAGAATGCTACCAAGGCTGCAAGCAATGCTATAAGCATTGTTTTAAGCCCAAGACCCCTCATATAGACAGTGATTGATGTAATTGCCCCCGCAATTAACATCAAAAGTAGCGGTAACTGCTGTCTTTTCACGACTAAATAGTCCTCTCTTCCTTACCTACCGCACGAATGACAAAATCACCCGTCTCGGGGTAAAAGATTACGGTTCTACCGTAAGAATCACCGGTATCCTCCGCAATAATAGGAATACCAAGCTCTTTTAATTTTTTCTTGCTGGCTTCAACATTTCTGTCGCCGACTCTTACAAGTTCACTCTTATTCTGGAAGGAGAACATTTGGGCACCGCCTGCAATCTTTGCAACCATACGGCTTCTTTTTGCTCCCTTTTCTTCCATAAGACGAACAAGTTCGGTAATGCCCGTGTCAGCAAATTTATAAATGTTTGTATTATTTCTTATGGCCGTTGAATCGGGCAACATTACATGTGCCAATCCTCCGACTTTATTTTCCTTATCACGAATGGCTACGCCTACACAGGAGCCAAGTCCCAAGGTCGTTACACTGTCGGGGCTTATGCATACCTTTAGGTCGGCCATGCCTACCTTAATCAATTCGCTCATAAAATCTCCCGCAAAGTAATAATCTAAATCATTCCAAGTGCTCCGAGTATCTTACCGTATGATTCAAGATCCGGTACCAAAATAAAGAAACCGTTTAGCTCAAAATCATCTGTAAATTGGGTCTGAATCAATAGAATCTTATCGCCCAGTGTTCCGAACTCAATTGCGGGAACGCTTAATATAGCACCGGCCATATCGATTGTAAGATCGGGTATGGACGGATAAATTTTCAAGTTAGTGATTGTTGATAAAGAATTAAGATATGCGCCGGTAATGATGTTTCCGATTTCTTTTAATGCGGAAGTCTCCATCTCGCTAAAGGTGTCGCCTTCAAGCTCCATTCCCATAAGTTTGGAAACAAGATGTCTTGCAGCGTCTTTTTCAAGCAAAAACATAATAGAGCCGGTAATATCACCTTCTACACAAAGGTAAATACCTGCCATAATCTGTTCTTCTCCACCCATTAATGTTCCGACTTCGCCAAAATCAAGAAGCCTTACCTGCGGAACCTTCATATCTACCTTACACTGAAGCATCTGTGCAAGTGCTGTTGTTGCATTTCCCGCACCGATGTTTCCAAGTTCTTTTAAAACATCAAGGTATTGTTCCGATACGCTTTCCAAGTTTAAATCGCCCATTGACACTACTCCTATTTGACCAAACGTCCACAATTTTCCGATAGGTTACCCTACCGGAAAATTGTTTTGACATTTGTCTTTATTATTCTTTCTCGATGGTTACCGCATTCAAGTCAAGGATTGATACAAGATCCTGTCCGCACTTTCCGACGCATTGTACAAAGTTTACATGGTCGGGTGAGTTATCGGTGGTTGCAACCTTTTCAACCTGTTCGTTGTCAAGAGTAATAACTTCTTTTACTTCATCAACGATAATACCGATTGTGCCTGCGGCTTCATTCTTTAAGATGATAATTCTTGTTGCCTTTGTGATTTCATCTTCTTCAAGGCCCATCTTAAGTCTTAAGCTCATTACGGGAACAACGATACCTCTAAGGTTAATAACGCCCTTTAAATAAGCAGGAACCTTAGGTACTCTCGTGATATGCTGCATGCGCACGATGTTATCGACGAAAGCAATATTGATACCGTACTGTTCTTCTCCGATCTTAATTACGATATATTGCGTTGTATCATGTTCATTAGTGGTTGTTCTTAATTCATCCATCGTTTGACCCTCCCCTCATTAAATCAGTGCATTTGCATCAAGTATCAATGCAACTTCACCATCACCAAGGATAGTCGCACCGCTGATGAACTTACACTTGCTTATGTACTTGCCAAGGGACTTAATAACGATTTCCTGCTGTCCGATAAGTTCGTCTACCACCAAACCTGCAAGGCGATCGCCCTTCTTAACTATTACAACAACCAAGTTATCTTCGGGGCTCTTTGTTGATTCAACCTCAACCACATTTGACAATCTGATAATCGGTATTACAGAACCTCTTAACTGGATAACTTCTTTGTTTTGTACAAGCTTAATTTCGCTTGGTGAAATATCTTCTATAGTCTGAATAGAACCTAAGGAGATAGCGTACTTTTCGTTTCCTACAACTACCATCAACGCCTGGATAATAGCAAGTGTCAAAGGAAGTCTTACTGTCCAAGTAGAGCCTTCGCCGAGCTTACTCTTTACTTCAACTTCACCGCTCAAAGCTTCAATCTTAGACTTAACTACGTCAAGGCCAACGCCTCGTCCGGAAATTTCGGAAACAACTTCTTTTGTTGAAAAGCTGGGTAAGAACAAAAGGTCGATAATTTCCTTATCGGACATGTTCTCAGCCTGTTCGGGAGTAATGGTTCCTCTTGAAATAGCTTTTTCTCTTACCTTTTCAACATCGATACCGTTACCGTCATCTCTTACTTCAATAACAACGTTGTTACCGTCCTGATAAGCATCTAAGTAGATGTTACCGGTTTCGGGCTTACCGCGTTCTTTTCTTACTTCAGCTGATTCAAGACCATGGTCGGCAGAGTTTCTTAACAAGTGCATCAAAGGATCGCCGATTTCATCAACAACGGTACGGTCCAATTCTGTCTCTTCACCGCTCATGTGTAATTCCATCTTCTTGTTAAGAGACTTCTGCATATCTCTTATCATTCGAGGGAACTTACTTACAACCGATTCGATAGGTACCATTCGAACCTTCATAACGGATTCGTGAAGGTTTGTGGTAACACTTTCCAAATACTCTATCTGTTCATTGAAGTTTGAATTCTGCTTTGTGTCGTCAGAACTTGTGGAAGATACCAGTGAGTTCTTTGCAATGATAAGCTCGGATACCAAGTTCATCAAAACATCAAGCTTTTCGATATCTACACGAACTGTTCTGTTAACGACAGGCTTAGCAACAGGCTTCTTATCTCCTGCCTTTGCTGCGTTATCTGTAGTTGCGGGAGCCTTGGGAGCTGCTGCAACATGAGTCTCTTCTTTAGCTTCTGCAGGTTCTCCTGCTTTTTCTTCTGAAGCTTCCGAAGCGCCGCCAAAGTCTGCATCGGTAAGTTCACGTCCGAATGCATCCTCGATTTCGGATACGCTCTTGATAGCTTCTTTTATGTTGTTAAATGAATCCTTTGAAACAACAATTAAGCTAAAGTCAAATTCAAACTTTTCATCTTCTATATCCTGTGTGGAAGGTTTCGAAAGAAGAATTTCTCCGCGTTCTTCCAAAGCCTTAAATACAAGGAATGCTCTTGCGGCCTTTAAGATACAGCTTTCCTGAATATAAACGGTAATTCCGTAGAAATGCTGACCTTCTTCTTTAGCCTTTGCAAAAAGATCTTTCTCTGTATCCGTAAGCTTGATTTCCTGCCATTTTTCTTTAGAATCCGAAGCAGGTGCAGCATCGCTTGCCTTAGCATCGCCTGATGCTTCTGCCTTAGCTTCTTCTTTGGCTTCTTCTTTCGCAGGTGCTTCGACTGAGCCACCTTTAGAATTCAAAATGTCGTTTAATGCCTTAATAAGGTTTTCGTTGTCGTTGGTTCCTTCATCCGAAGTTTCCTGAATAGCGGCAAGATAGCCTTCAAGGGCATCCAAACACTGGAATAATATGTCTATCATTCCGGGCTGTACTTTAATGTTTCCGTTACGAACTTCCGAGAAAACATTTTCCATATCATGGGTAAGATTCTGCATTCTCTTGTATCCCATGGTACCTGCCATACCCTTTAATGAGTGTGCGGCACGGAAAATTTCATTAACGGTGTCCATGTTTTCGGAATCCTGTTCCAATTCCAAAATCTGAGTGTTAAGGTTTTGCAGATGTTCCTTTGTTTCATCGAGGAAAATCTCAAGGTATTGACTTACATCCATCTTAGTTGACCCCCACGTTCATGATGATCTCCCTGGCAACGTCTTTAAGCGGTACTACTGAATTTGTAAGTCCTGCTGTATAAACAGCTTTGGGCATGCCGTAGACGGTGCTGGAGTCTGCATCTTGTGCGATAACAAATATGTTCTTGGTTTTCTTAAGATTCTTGATTCCTTCGGTTCCGTCCGCGCCCATTCCGGTTAAAACGACACATACAACTCTGTCCTGATTACAAGCCGCAAGTGATTCGTACATATAGTTGGCGGAAGGTCTTACGCCTTCACGTGTGGGTTCGTTGGAATAACGAACTTTGTATTTTCCTCCAACCATATCAAGATTTAAATGCTTTCCGCCTTTTGCAACATATACATGCGCGTTTTCAAGTATCTCTCCGTCTTTTGCTTCGGATACTTTGATCTCGCTTAACTCATCGAGACGATCTGCCAACGATAAGGTGAACCCTTCAGGCATATGCTGTACAATTACTACCGGTGTCTTTAAGTTCTTTGGAAGTTTAGGAATAACTTCCTGTAAAGCTTTGGGACCTCCGGTTGAACTGGCAATGGCAACTATTTGATTGTTATTACCTGTTCCTTTTGAAGATTTGCTTGCAAGTTCCAAAAGCTTTTTGGTGGTATCAAAGTCTTCTTTTTTCTTAGCCTCTGATACTTCCTCTTCAAAAGGAGCAACCTTACTCTCACAAGCCGCAGCGATGAGTTCGAGAAACCTCTTTTGGAAGCTTCCGTCTCTACACTCCATTGCATTTTCAGGTTTGTGAATAAAATCAATAGCTCCGAGTGCCAAGGCGTCCATTGTTGTCTTGGCTCCCTCTTTTGTAAGGGTGCTTGCCATTACAACTCTGGCGGCAATCTTGCGGTTTCGTAATTCTCGTAAAAGTTCTAAGCCGTTCATTCTCGGCATGTTAACATCGAGTACCACAACATCGTATTTTCTCTTCATGAGAAGCTCGAGTGCTTCCTCTCCGTCTGTAGCGCGATCTTTTACTTCAAATCTTGAATCCGAGTTGATTATATCACACAACACTCTTCTCATGAGTGCAGAGTCATCAACTACGAGAATATTTTTCATAATTTTTACTCCAATTTGACAGTTTTAATGTTAATTTGTGGTTAATTACATTTAATTGTCATACAATTCCCCGTTTTGTATGTCGTAATTACACTATTTCTTGCTGTTTCTTCTGAACCTTCGTTCTTCTTCGAAAATAAACTTGATTATTTCTTCTCTTGTATCCCGTCCCATTCCCGTATACTGAATCCTGTGCTCGTATTCTCCCGGGCGATTGGGCATTTCTTTTATATAAAGAACTTGCGCCAGTATTTCAAATTCCTTTGACTTACCGTCTATGTCGAGAGAAAACGTGCAATAGATGTATGTACCTTCATCGTACCACACGTCTGTTATATATCTCATACCACCGCCACTTATATCGCAAATAAGCGCTCTTCTTAAAGGAAGTCCCGGCACAATAAGAGGCTTATAATCGTTTAACGATTCAACCTCTTCTCTTTTTAATTCTCTGATTCTCATATCCATGACGGTTGAAAATCTGTAATACTCACGCCTTTGATGTTTCCTTAAGTTGCTGGTTAACTCAAAAGCGAGCACATACACGTTGTTGCTTTTATATCTGTCATATATTCTTGCATAGCATTGATAAAGACCGTTAGCCGTATAAAAGCAAAGGTCATACTCTGAGCCAACGGGGAGCAATATTAATTTTGATTTTTCAAGAGGCATCATTATTTCCAGCCTGTCATCGGATAGAACCATGTAAACTTTTGTTGAATAGGTTCTAACCTGCTCGCCGTCTTTTGCAAAAAGATAGTCTACGGATCTAAGATCAACCTTGTCTCCGTCCATAACAATGTTTGATAACATCTTTGTGCTCCTTTTGTCTAATTATTGTTGTTTTCTTTTGCTTTTTTGCCCACAACTATATGTGAAAAGAAAGCTGCCATGCCACGTTTCTTTACGGTTTGAATATTTTCGTTGTTCATAAGGTTTTTAGCTATTGTTTCAAAAGCCAGAGCCGATTTTGCATTGGGACTTTGAATCGACACAGGCATCTGCTGCATTACCGCTCTTGATAAAAGGCTGTCTTCGGGGATGGCTCCGATATAATTTACAGGGAGTTTTAAATACCTTGCCACCACCGCGTTAAGCTTATTGTATAGGGCCTGTCCTTCGGCCGCGTTTTCGACTTTATTGGCCAAAACCTTTAATTGAGAATTTTCCGTAGAAAATCTCGGATGTCTTGCAAGTGCTTTTAAAAGTGAATATGAGTCTGTAATGGAAGTCGGTTCCGGAGTGGTGACTATGATGATTTCACCGCTTGCAACCAAGAATTCCAAAACCGCATCGGAAATTCCCGCACCCGTATCCACAATAATAATATCTGCTATGGCATCCAATTCGGCGAGATTTTGAATAATGTATGTAAGATGTTCTCTGCTTAAATTGGACATGCTTGCAATACCTGAGCCTCCGGATATAAAGCCTACATCCATAGGTCCCCAGGTTATAATGTCTTTAATGTTTTTTCCTTGATAGATTAAATCCGCAAGATTGTGCTTAGGCACCGCGCCAAACATAACTTCAATGTTTGCAAGACCAAAGTCCGCATCCAAAATTATTACCCTCTGCCCCATCTTTTTAAACTGGATGGCAAGGTTAATTGAAGTGTTTGATTTGCCCACTCCGCCTTTACCGCTTGTTACCGTAATGACTCTTGCCAATGGCCTTTGCGGAGCATTCTGGGATTTAATGATATTTCTAAGCTGTGAAGCCTGATCCATTTACTTTCTGCCCCCTAGTAGATTCTTTACAGTACGCTGTGCGTTAAAGTCCTCGATATCATCGGGAACGTTTTGTCCGCAAGTTACATATGAAAGATCCGCACCGGTGTATAACTTTAGATTTAATAAGTTACCAAGTGCCGTTGTCTCATCAAGCTTTGTGAAAATAAGCTTATAATCAGTAATCTGTGAATAAGCGTCTGCAATAGAACGTAAATCTCTGTACTTAGTGGTGGCACTGACCACCAGATAAACTTCCTTTTGTGTGAGTGAATCAACAGAATGAATGAAACTTCCCATTACATTCTTTTGTTCTTCGTTTTGATGTGAATGACCTGCGGTATCCACAAAAACGTAATCGAAATTTGTAAAATCTTTTAAAGCTGACTCCATTTCTTCAATGGTATATATAATTCTGAAGGGTACCTCCAAAATATTTGCATAGGTTCTTAACTGCTCTGCGGCAGCGATTCTGTAAGTATCCGCCGTAAGAAGCGCTACTTTTTTCTTTTGCTCAACAGAAAACTTTGATGCTATCTTTGCAATGGTAGTGGTCTTTCCGACACCCGTGGGGCCCACAAAGAAAACTGTTTTGGGACCTTCTTCCGCGGGAGTGATGGTGGAGGCCTTACCAAACTTTAAAATCATCTTTTGATAAATCCCTGCAAGTGCCACATCAAAGGGAGTGCCGGGCTTTGTGATCTTAGCCGTTTCTTCGATTATTGAAGAAGCGTATTCTTCGTTTACTTCATTATCAGTCATTGTCTTATGAAGAAGCTCAAAGAAACACTTAAGCTCGTCGTTTTCCTGCTTTTCTTCCTCAGATGCTTCTTTTTCTTTAGTCTTCTCTTCTTCCGGCTTTTGAAGCTTTTCTTCAATCAGGTTTTCAAGGTTGTTTAAACGCTCTGCTATAACTTTATCCGCATCCGAGTCTTCTTTTTTGGACATTGTCTCTTCTCTTTTTTGTGCTTCTGCCTTTTCAACGATGGGAGCTATTTTTCCAAGAGCCTCCGTGATGCTTCTTGCATCGGGAGCGGCTGTATGCACTTCACGCTTTTCCGACTCTTCCTCAAGTGCCACGGTAATTTCCACAAGCTGGGGTTTTAAAAAAGAAAACAACCCCTTTCTTTTAACGCTTCGAACGTTCATTACCACGACATTGTTGCCAAGCTCTTTTTTTGCCAGCTCCACTGCTTCATTCTCTGTTTTGGCCTGAAATTTTTTAATAATCATTTTATGCGGTTACCATCCCAACTGACTGAAGTTCAACATTTGATTCCATTTCATTATACGACACAACGACCATATCTTTGAAGTATTCTTCCGTAAGTCGTTTGAAATACATTCTTACTATCGGAGAAGTGATTACTATCTGCGCTTTGCCTAAGTTTTCAAGCTTCTTTAACTCTTTTCCGGTAGAGTCTATTATTGCCTTTGTTTTCTCGGGATCAAGGGTTAAATATGCACCCTGTTCCGTTTGCTTAACGCTTGCCATAATTTCCTGCTCAAGTTTAGGATCAAGGGTCACAACGCTTGTTGTTTCATTCTGCGGGAAGTATTTTCCCGAAATGGCACGCTTTAAGCTTTGGCGAACATATTCTGTCAAAATATCCGTATCTCTTGTGGTGGGCGCATAGTCTGCCAAGGTTTCAAAGATTGTAAGCAAGTCTCTTATGGAGATACCTTCCTTTAAGAGATTTTGCAAAATCTTTTGAATCTCGCCAAGGGATAAAAGCTTTGGATAAAGTTCATCCACAACAGAAGGATTGGTTTCTTTTAAGTTGTTTATCAAAGACTGAACATCCTGTCTTGTAAGAAGTTCTGCGATGTGCTGTCTTATTATTTCCGTTAAGTGTGTGGCAATGATTGAAGGCGGGTCCACTACGGTATATCCTAAGCTCTCCGCTCTTTCTCTCTGGCTTTCCGTAATCCATACTGCAGGCAAATGGAAGGAAGGCTCGAAGGTTGGAATACCGGTGATTTCTTCTTCCACGTATCCCGGGTTCATGGCCATATAGTGATCAAAAAGGATTTCTCCTTCACTAACCTGAATGCCTTTAATCTTTATGATGTACTGGTTTGGATTAAGCTGAATGTTATCTCTTAAACGAATGATGGGCACAACGGTACCAAGTTCAAGAGCAATCTGTCTTCTAATCATAACCACACGGTCAAGAAGGTCACCGCCCTGGCTTACATTTGCCAAAGGAATGATTCCGTAACCGAATTCAAGCTCAATGGGGTCAACCTGAAGTAAGGATGTAACATTCTCCGGTTGCCGTATTTCTTGAGCCTCCGCTTCTTCCGTCTCAGTTTCTGTCTCTATCTTTGCTGTTTCTATGGTGGTTTGCATTACTCTTGCGGCAATAACAAAGGCTGCGCCAAGAACCACAAACAATACGCCGTTTAGAGGGGTTACAATGCCTAAGAAAGCGATTGTGCCGCCCACAATATATAAAGCCTTCGGAATACCGAAAAGCTGGCTTACAAGGACAGAACCAAAGTCTGCGGAGCCTGAACCCTTTGTAACCAAAATACCTGTGGATAAAGAAATCAAAAGTGAAGGAATCTGGCTTACAAGTCCGTCACCGATAGTAAGAATTGTATATGCGGAAAGAGCGGAAGAAAAATCTTCGCCTCTGCTCATACCCATTACAATACCGCCCACAATGTTAATGGCAGTAATGATAAGGCCTGCAACCGCATCTCCTTTTACGTACTTAACGGCACCGTCCATAGAGCCAAAGAAGCTTGCTTCAGATTGAATCTTTTCTCGCCTAAGCTTTGCTTCCTGGTCGGTAATTGCTCCCGTATTTAAGTCGGCATCGATAGCCATCTGTTTACCGGGCATAGCGTCCAAAGTAAATCTTGCGGTTACTTCAGCTACACGTTCCGAACCTTTGTTGATTACTATAAACTGAATCAAAACCAGAATAATGAAGACGATAACACCCACAACAAGATTGTTTCCGCCCACGAACCTACCGAAGGTTTCGACAACGTTACCGGGATTACCGGTAGAAAGAATAAGCTTTGTGGATGATACGTTCAAAGAGATTCTGAAAATAGTGGTAAAAAGAAGTATGGTGGGGAAATATGACATATCCAGAACTTCTTTTGTGAACATACAAACAAACATAATCAAGAAAGCTATTGATATGTTTATTGCAAGACAAATATCAAGAAGCCATGACGGAATAGGCACAATGAGCATTACAAATGCCGCAAGTATATATAAAGCTACACCCAAATCAGCCTTTTTCATTCCCTGACTCCTTTCTCATATAATCTATACTTTACCTTTTAAGTGATATACGAATGCCAAAACTTCCGCCACTGCCTGGTAAAGCTCGGGAGGTATCAATTCTCCCACTTCAACATTTGCGTAAAGCATACGAGCCAAAGGCTTGTTTTCAACGATTTCAACGTCGTTTTCCCTTGCCACCTCTTTAATTCTTTGCGCAAGATAATTTTCACCTTTTGCTACCACCATAGGGGCATCATATTTATCCGCATCATACATGATTGCCACAGCATAGTGGGTAGGGTTTGTAATTACGACATCGGCTTTGGGGATATCCTGCATCATTCTTCGCCTTGATGCTTCCCTCATCTTCTGTCTTATCTTACCCTTGATCTGAGGATCACCTTCCTGATCCTTAAATTCATCTTTTACTTCCTGTTTTGTCATCTTCAAATCGTCAAAATGCTTCCATCTTTGGTAAGCATAATCGGCAAATGCGATAACAAGGTAGGCTGCCGCCATTCTTATTCCTAAGCTTATTACAAGCTTTCCCGTTGCGGCTATTCCCTGATTTAAGCTTACATCATACAAAAGAAACAAACCGTTTATGTTCTTTTTTAGGTATGTGTAAGTGACTATCGAAATAATTGCTATTTTTAAAATTGATTTAACGAGCTCCATTATTGCTCTGCCCGAAAAAATCTTCTTAAATCCCTTTATGGGATCAAGCTTTGAAAACTTAGGCTGTAACGGCTTTCCTGTTGGAGCCCATCCGACCTGAGCCACGTCGCAGACAAAAGAAACTATGAAAGCAACGGCAAAAATCGGCAGTAAAATCATTAATACCTGTATCAAACTTTCCGTAAAAAGCGAAAGAATGCTGGTTTGATTTATAAACCCGTCGTAGTTTTTTATATACTCAGGGATATCGTCATAAGTAAGTGCAAAGAAACCTACAAGCTTATCGCCAAGTGTTGAAAGATAAACCTGTAAGAGTATAAAGAAAGCAAGAAGCGAGAAGGCATTTTCAATTTCCTTTGACTTTGCTACCTGACCTTCTTTTCTGGCATCCTGTTTCTTTTTCGAAGTAGGAGCCTCTGTTTTTTCTCCTCCGGGCCCTTCTTTTGCAAAGAGCTGAAGATCATACTCTAGAATCATGCAAGGGCCTCCACAAATACGGTTACCATTTTCCTTATTTCACCAAGGATCATGGCCGATGCTCCGGGAAGCATACCTACAGTTAAAAACAATACCACAAGTCCAAGCAGAATCTTTGTCTGAATACCTATAGCAAACATGTTTAACTGAGGCGAAACCTTGGCAAGCACACCTAAAATCGAATTAAGTAAAATCATGGCCGCAAAGACGGGAAGGCAAAGCCTGAATCCGATGGTTACATAATCAACCAAAAATGCCACCATGGACGTAAGTATTTTTTCTGAGTTAAAAATTGCTTTGGTAAGGGGTATCAGTCTAAAGCTTTCCGTAAGGGCGCCAAGCAAAAACTGATAAAGCCCGCTTATAAGCATCATAAGCATTACAACATAATGATAGTAAGAGCCGCTTATTGTTACCTG
>JAILCK010000326.1 GCA_024680435.1 Lachnospiraceae bacterium | reverse complement strand
GACACTCTTGCCATATCTCTGTGAGCAAGGATGGTTTTATCCGTGATGTCCACAAGGAAAGAAGCTGCCTGGTCCATCTTTACTCGAGAGTTAACGATTACGCTTATCTGATCAAGGGTAAGGTCAGCAGCAAATACTTTTACCTGTCCCGATCCGTCATCGATAAGACCTGAAGCACTTATTACCTGTTCACCGTTAGTGTCAAGATAGGTGCTTCCGTATGCCAATCCTACTCTTGTAAGGCCTTGCTTAAACCATTCCTGTGATGTGGGATTATCAAGCACTTTATTTGAATTTTCAGCCTTAAACACCTGACCGCTCTCGGTTGCGATGTAGGGGCCGCTTCTGCAGTAGCTGTTAAATCCGTATGTTGCATCAATCATAGTCTGAAGCTGAGAGTAGTTCGGATGTGATTTTTCAATCATCAACTTTACGGTGTTAAAATTCTGCAGGTTTTCCGTAAGCCATGCCTCGATATTGTCGGCCTGGTTTGCAATAGATGAATCAAGCTGTGACGTTGCCATAGCTTTTAAATTCTTTGCAGACAGGTATCCCGACAAAGCAACCAATACGAGAATGGTCACTACAACTGCAGGTAATAAGAATAACAGCAGTTTGTTTTTAATCTTTGTTGTCTTCTGCTTTTTTTCCATAGTTGTTCTCCTTGAGTCGTGGTTAAAGACTGTTTTCCTATATAAATCCTTTTACTAAATACACAATAACCTCAAACAAGTTAATTATATTTCCCCCGAATTAAGGATTAATTATATTAAAGCAACAAAAAAAGAGGCAGTACCCAAACTGCCTCTTATACTAAATGTATTTTACATTAGTTTCATTTACATTTTCTGTATTAACATATTCGGGAGACTTGTCTTTGCTACCCTTTATGCTAATATTTTTTAAGTTTACGCTCTTTACGTTTTTAAAAAAGAAACTCTTTTTGCTCATTGCAGGAAAGTTGTCCATCATAATGGGCACCAAAGAAACCTCTTCTTCTTTGGGTAAAAAGCTTGCCCTTACATCCTCTAGTGTAATCTGCTCTATGGGACTTTCGGGAAGCCCGTAGGCACACACAATGCAAGCTCCCGCTCTTTCAATATCAATGTGGCGAGCGCTGATTTTTCCGATTTTTGGTGTAAGGTCATCTACCGGCCTTGCCTCCTGACTTTGCACGTAATCGCTGTGTCCGTCCGGATCACAGAAATAAAACATGTTTATCGTCATAGGCATTGGAACATCTTTCATTTTGATGTTCTCAAAGTTTAAATTATTAAGTACGGAGGTATCTCCTCTTCCTCGCCTTGTCTTTAACCTTATTCCTCTGTCGGTTTCTTCGAAAATGCATTTTGATACGCTTACATTTTCAACACCTGATGATACTTCGCTTCCTATTGTTACGCTTCCATGGCCTCTTTCAAGCTTACAATTTCGAACGATTATATTTGAAGTTCTATAGAAGTGAAACTTACTCATATAATACTTTCCGCTCTTAATTGCAACACAATCATCACCCACGGAAATCTTAGTGCCAAGCATCGTTACATCTTTACAGCTTTCGGGATCGAATCCGTCAGTGTTTGGCGAATCATAAGGATTATGAATATATAAATTGTAAAATCCAAGATTCTCTGAGTAGTAAGGATGAATGGTCCAGCTTGGAGAATTTTGAACCGTTATTCCCTGCACGCAAATATCTTTGCATCTTGCAAGGAAAATGGTGTTTGGCCTCCATGCTGTCTTTTTAACCTTTGTGTACATCCACCAGTCTGAATTCTCGGCATTTCCATCGATAGTGCCTTCACCGATAATGTACACATCTTCATTATCAATACCTGTAATTAAACTTGCAAATGAGTCAAGAGGATTTCCTTCCCATGTGCCCACGGGAAATTCCGACTTTTCGTCCGTTCCTCTTACCATTCCGGGGAGCACCGGATATTTATATCTATCCGTCATTCCCAAAAGAACAGCACCTTTGTCAATCCAAAGCGTAATATGACTCTTTAAAAATATGGGAGCGCTAAGGTATATTCCCTTCTTTATATGCACAGTACCCTTAGGAGGACATGCATAAACCGCCGCCTGAATCGCTTTGGTATCATCACTTATACCGTCTCCGACAGCTCCGAAATTTTTTACATCAAAAAGGACACTTTCTTCCGATGTTGTAAAGTTGATTTCTTTATAATCCGAGAAATCCCTTTCCACTCGCAGCCTATATTCAGTATTTGGCTCTAAACCAAATATTGAGACTACATTCTTGCAGGAAGAAAGTACCTTTTTTCCATCAATGTAATAACTGTATTCCCACTGGCTTTCATATATTTCATCGTTCAGAAGCTCCAGTGTTATGCTCCTGACTGTAATTGCCACGATTTGAAACTTCATGATTATCCTTTTTAAATATTTTTAGTTAGAATTCCTAATCGTTACCGCGTATTCTTAAGATTTCCGTATACGCCAAAAACAAGGGGGCTATGCCCTTTGCCTCATTTTCAACCACAGGCTCGCTAAAATAGTACTTTAAGGATCCGTCTCTATGATTTTCGCCACCAAGGCCCGCAACAAGACAAATTCCACCAAGTACGGGATTTCCGTCTTCATCAATCTTTAAATAGCGATCTATGATTCCTTTAAATGCTCTTTCTCCGGCATATGCAAATCTGGGCGATAGAAATCCAAGTCTTGCGCCCTTTAAAAGTGCATATGAGATTAAAGCTGTTCCTGAGGTTTCAAGATAGTTTTCCTTTAAATCCGGTCTGTCCACTATCTGGTAGAACATCCCGCTCTCATGCTGCCAAGGAAGTAAGGCTTCCGCCAAGTTCCACAGTAGCTTTTGAAGTGTTCTTCTCTCGTAATATAAAGACTCATCCATGACCTCAGCCGTTTCAATCAAAGAAACCGCAAACCATCCGATTGCTCTAAGCCAAAAGTTCGGACTGCATCCTGTTTTAGGATTCGCCCAATACATTTCTTTGCTTTCATCGTATCCGTGATAGTAAAGCCCGGTTTTTGGATCTTTCATACGCTTTTCAACATTGCAAAACTGCATAAAGCTATCCTTACAGCCCTGCATTTTGTTGTATCTTGTCTCATATTCCATATAAAATGGCTGAGCCATGTATAGTCCATCCAGCCACACCTGGTTTGGATATATTTTTTTATGCCAGAAGTTGCCCTCATTTGTTCGAGGCATCCTTTTAAGCTGCTCTTTAAAAAGCTCTATCGCCTTACGATATTTTCTTTTTCCCGTAAGTTCATAAATGGTAATGAGATTTGAAGCTCCGCTTATATGGTCTAAGTTAAACTCTTCTATATCGTAGGTTCTTACAGACCCGTCTTCACTTACAAATCCCGATAAAAAGCTTTCCGCAGCCTTTAAATAATACTTATCTTTTGTGTAATCATACATGGAAAGCACTGCCTTGATCATGCATGCATCCACGTAATTCCAGTCATTTGATTTTGTGCCTCTTAAGTTTTCCTGATTCCACTTCGGATGTTCACTATCCGAATTATCCAAAAGAAACCTTAAGTACTTTTCTAACATCAACGCTGTATTGTCATTTACCATTGTTCCACTTCCCCTGCATATCCTCATTTCTGCTTTGCATCTCTTTGGCCCCATTCTCTAAAGGCTCATCTACGCTCTCCCATCTGTCCGAATATTCTTCCTTAGGAATGTAACGTTCGAACACAGCGTTATAAAAGACTGCAAGTAAAAAAACTATGAATCCCACACCGACATTCAAAGTGAAAAAATTAACCAGAAATACCGTTGTTACGTTGAAATACAAAACAGTACCCAAGGTAACAAGAATAAGAATGGTTTCCTTTAAATTTTTAAAAGGTAAGAGAATTGAGTATAGCAATGTATTTTTTATCGAATTAACAAATTTAGCCTGAATTGCAAACACGTAGGACAAAGAAATCCCATAAAGAATCAAAACAGCCAATGAAAGCCCAAGGACAATCTTATTGCCATTTGACTGCATCTTCCAAAAATACAAATCTGCCCCAAGGATAGCACCAACCGCTATATATATAAGCCATATAACAGTGGATTGCTTAAAGTTTTCCTTAAAGGAATGAAAGAAGTTTTTGGTCGCATATCCTTCTTCTTTATGAAGTTTCATACAACTGTAGATTAAAGCCGTGGTAGAAGCCCCGATTGTTATTATCGGGAGAGAGCATATAAGCCACAAAATGTTTAGCCACCAAATGTAGCCAACTTTAATCATGAATCGTATCACCGGATTGTCCGGAGAAAATAGTCCTTTCAAATGCCTACCTTATCCTTTCACGCCGCCTGCGGAAATACCTTCCACAAACTGATTCTGTGCCGCAAAGAACACAGCAATGTTAGGTAAAATTGAAATCAAAGATATTGCCAACACCTTATTCCATTCAAAGCCTGATTCGGCATCCATAGATAGTCTTACAAATATGGTTGCCGGATACTTTGCGGGGCTCTTTACATACAAAAGAGGGCCCATAAAGTCATTTGATGTCCACATGAATTTAAAGAGTGCACAGGATGCGATAGCAGGCATAAGCATGGGAACAACTATCTTTACAAGTGTCTGCATTGCGTTACATCCGTCAATCTTTGCAGCTTCCTCAAGTTCCTTTGGAATATTACGAAGGAACTGAATAAGCATAAATACAAAGTAAGTTTCTGAAGCAAACAATGTGGGCACCACCAAAGGTAAATATAAAGGTGATCCAATCCATCCCAATTTGTTGTACAAAAGAAACTGAGGAACATTAAGCACTACCTGTGGCAAGAAAAGCATTGCCATAAGCATTGAAAACATAATGTCTCGTCCCTTAAATTTAAATCTTCCAAAACCGTAAGCGGTAAGCACGGAAGAAACCACTGTAAAAATAACTTCAGGAATAAGGTATGTATATGTATTTAACATAGCCTTCCAGATATTGATTGCTCCGCCATAGGTAACCATTGCTCCCTTATATCCCTCGAAAGTAGGATTCATGGGAATAGGGTTCATGGATGAAAAGATTTCGCTGTTGTTTTTAAATGTTGCACCAACCATCCACACTAAGGGATACACCATAAAGATGCCTACCGCTACCAACACTAAGTAACGGATTGTAAGAGAGGCGATTCTTTTTCTTCTAAGCGAAATCTGAGCTGCTTTTAAAGTTTTTGTCTTTGTATTCTCGCTCATACTCTACCTCCCATCCTCATCTGCGTAATATACCCAGTGCTTCTGGCTCCAGAAAGAAATGGCCGTAAAGATAACCAAGATAACAAACAATACCCATGCTTGCGCACTTGCTTTACCCATCTTATAAGCTCCGCCAAAAGCGTTGTTGTAAACAAGTAATGACATAAGCGTGGTGCTTCCTCTTGGACCACCCTTTGTGATGATGAAGGGGCCGTTAAATTCCTGGAATGCAGCCACAAGCTGAGTTATCAAATTATAAAAGATAACCGGGGTGATAAGGGGAACCGTAATTTTGAAAAACTGTCTCCATTTTCCCGCTCCGTCTATAGCCGCCGATTCATACAATTCGGTGGGAACACCCTTTAAGGCCGCTAAGAAAATAACCATGGCGGAACCGAATTGCCAAACTCTTAATAAGCAAACCATAAACAAAGCCCAGTTATTGTCCGTAAAGAATTTAGGACTTTCAATCCCTATTCTTCCAAGTATCATGGCAATCAAGCCACCGTCTTTAAAGAGAGCTCTCCATAAAACCGCAATGGCAACGGAGCCTCCCAAGATGGAGGGAATATAGTATGCCGTTCTAAAGAAATTTACGCCCTTAATTTTGAAATTAAGAATGTATGCAATAAACAAAGCAGACACAAGTTTAAGGGGCACTGTCATAAATGCATACTTAAATGTTATGATAAGCGCCGTTCTTTCCTGCTTGTTTGCAAATACGTTTACATAGTTTTCAAATGTGTATTTGGATATTCCTTTAAAAAGGTCATAGTCTGTAAAGCTATAGTACAAAGAAGACACAAAAGGATATGCCTTAAAAATCAAGAAGCCTATCAGCCATGGCAGAACAAAGAAAAATCCTATATTATCTCTTAAAAATCTCTGTGTTTTGTTCACGGTATTTTCTCCATTTTCTAAAAATCGTCTGCCAAGGGTTTATTCTCGGCAGACGCCTTTTATCAAAATTATACCAGCCAATATTCGGCTACAAATTAAATCCTACTTTGCAGGAGCGATTGCTGTATATGCTGCGTAAAGATCTGCTGCAGCATCTTCGATTGAGTATGAACCGTCTCTTACGCCGTAAGAAACTCCTTCAAACAAATTGTTGTATAAAGCTGTGTCGCCCTTTAATGAAGAATCATCAAACAAAGGATTCCAGTACATAGGATTTGAATCCATAACGCTCTTGTGAGCTGCAGCTACCATGGGATCAATCTTTCCTGCTGCTTCACAAACTGTAAATGCTGCCTTTGATTCGGGAATACCACGTTCTGTGCTCATGATTCCGGCACCTTCTTCATCGTTAAGGATGTAGTTTAAGAACAATGCTGCTTCGTGGGGGTGTTCACACTTAGCTGAAATTGAGAACATCTGTGAAACCTTTACATATGTACCTGAACCGTATGCACCTGTATCCATAAGTGCGTTACCTACTACCAAGTCATCACCGTTAGGAAGTGCTGAAACCAAAGACTTGTGTGCTGAATCCCAGTTATGACATCCTGCATACTTTCCTTCGATCCATCTTACAGACTTATCGATAGCTTCTGCGCCTTCACCGTCATAGTATTCGATTGTGGGAATTACATGGTTTTCTTCAAGTGAAGTAATAAATTCCAAACCAAGCTTTAACTGTTCTTCAGTCATGGTGAAGTTGTTGTTCTGATCGATAATGGGTTCACCTGTCTGAGCCTGAAGGTAGAATGCCATAAAGATTGCTCTGTCGTACTCTGTAAGTACTAAGGGATAATATTCATCGCCAAGCTTTTCTTTGAAGATAGGACCTGCTTCCATAAGTTCCTTTAATGTTGTGGGAACGCTTAAGCCTGCCTTTTCATAAGTAGCCTTGTTCCAGAAGAATGTACGTCCTGTCAAAGAAACAGGGATACCTGCCAAGCCACCCTTTGAATCAACGGGTAAAGCCAAAACTGTGTCTGAATACTGAGATAAATCAAGTGTGTCTGATACAGTTCTTAAATCAAGATATGTGTTTGCGTCACCGTCATACTTACGGATCCAGTCAAAGTTTGTCTGCTGAATATCAGCGTTTGTTCCTGAAAGATATTCGGAAGCCTTTGCTGTTTCCCAATCTGACCATGCACCATAGTTGTATTCGATTTTAATTCCGGGATATTTCTTTTCAAATGCCTCGATGGCTGCGATTGTTGCTTCGTGTCTTGAGTCACCGCCCCACCAGTCAAATGTAAGTGTGCATTCTTCGTAGGCGTTAGGATCCTGTGAAGATGCTTCCTCTGTTGTAGCTGTTTCTGTTACGGATGTAGCATCTGTGTTTGCATCAGGTGTTGCAGTTTCTTTAGATGCTGTGGTACCGCAACCTGCAAACATAGCTACCACCATTGTGGCTGCCAAAAGTGTTGCTGCCAATTTTCTTTTCATAACTTATACCTCCTGTAAAATACCCTACCATTATACCTCTCCGGACTATCCGGCTAGGTCGGTTGTGTGTCTTATTATAAAGGTTATTTGTGCTAATAATACTTATTATTAGCCATGTTTATGCAAAAAGTACTGTTTTTTTGTCTTTTTCAAAGTATAATAGAATTAATCTGTTTACACAATGTTTGTTTATAGGGGAGGTTATATGAGAGTATCTGACCTTGATATTGACAGAATTTATACCGATCAAATGACCCGTCCGCAAGACTACGGTGTCTCGGCAAATCACTTTCACTGCTACTATGAGCTTTTCTATGTGCGCCAGGGAAAGTGTAAGTTCTTTGTAAATAATCGCTTTGTGGATGTGGGTGTCGGTGAAATCCTCATCATTCCTCCTCGCGAAGTACATAATAACAAATATATTACTGCAACAGTCAGAAATGTTATTTATTTTAGAAAAAATGACGTCATGGAAAACGGAGAATATGCAATTCCTGACTTCAATGCTCATTTTAAGCAAATGCAGATGATTCACATTCCAAGTACCTACAGGCCTGTTGTGGAAGGGCTTTTTGACGCTATGTTAAGAGAAGAAAGCATCAACGACGATAATACGGCTCACATGCTTCAGCTTCTTTTAAAGCAGCTTCTTTTATGCTGTAACAGATATTGTACCTTCCGCCCTAATCCCTTATCGGTTTCTTCAAACGGAAACGAAGATATGCTTAAAGCTACGCACTATATTGCAGATCATTATCAACAGCCCATCACTTTAGATGAAGTGGCGGAAGAAGTTAATCTTTCCCCTTCTTATTTAAGCAAGAAGTTTCACAATACCATCGGAAAAACCATAAGTGAATATCTTAACTCGGAACGCTTAAAGCACGCAGCCCTTGAACTTATTTCCACAAAGCACTCCATAACCGAAATCGCTTTAAACTCCGGATTTAATGACGCAAATTACTTTAAAGATGTTTTTAAAAAGACCTTTGGAATTTCTCCGAGAGAATATAGAAAGAGACGTGAGGCAGTATATCAAACGGATACAAAAATAGTTACTGCCAAAGAAGACGACCTTATTAAATCAGAGGGTGAAGTTTCATAATAAAAGCGGAGCATTTTTTGCTCCGCTTTCTCCTTATGCATATAAATCAATGTTTGAACCAACCTTTGGGTTAACGCTTCTTTCCATGTCAGCTTTTTCAAGCATCTTTACGAGTCCGTCACCAAGGGATTCATTTGTGTCCATAGCTTTGCCTAGAACAGCTACGCCCACATCGTTATTAATTTTTGCCTGCGAAAGTGCCATTGATACGCCTGCAATATCCATATCTTTTCCTCCGTACTAAAATCGTAAGATAATGCTACAAAAACTATATTAAAACCAAATTAACAAATCTTTGTTTTCTTTAAAGTCCAAGGTCTTTTGATACCGCTTTAACCGTTTCGTCCAAGCATCCTTCTTCAAAAGGAACTTTAAGTCCCACCTCTTTAAGCATATTTGAATAAAAGTCTGTTGCGGAAAGCTTACAAAGTTTAAGGTATCTGTCCCACGCATCTTTGTAATCTTTATCCATTAAGGCTTTAAACTGAAGTGCAACAGTTTGGGCAAGGCAATAATCAATATAGTAAAAAGGCATGCTGTAAATATGCTGCTGTCTTTGCCACCATCCACCTGTAGTAAAGAATTCATCATCCGCATAATCTCTGTCGGGTCTGTATTCTTTTTCAAGCTTCATCCATGCCTGTCTTCTCTCTTCAGGTGTCATATCGGGATTTTCGTAAACGATATGCTGGAATTCATCCACCATACATCCGTAAGGAATGAATGTGACTGCTCCTTCCATTTGCAAGCGTCTGTAATCCCCCGCTCTTTCTCCAAAGAATAAATCCATCCAGGGAAGCGTAAAGAATTCCATGGACATAGAGTGGATTTCAGCCGTTTCCATTCCGATTTCGTTCTTTTCGGGTAAATACTTTCTTGTTACATATCCTTGGAAAGCGTGACCGGCTTCGTGGGTTACCACATTTACATCATGTTCTGTTTTATTAAAGTTTGCAAAGATGAAAGGACAATTGTCATGATCGTAGATACTTGTCATGTATCCGCCTTGTCTCTTTGTCTTTCTTCCGTAAACGTCAAAAAGTTCATTTTCCATCATATAATCAAAGAACTCTTTTGTCTCGGGTGAAAGCTCTGCGTACATCTTCTGTCCGTTTTTAAGGATTTCTTCGGGAGTACCGATGGGTTCGGGGTCTCCTTCCTTAAAGTTAATGGTATCGTAGAAGTAAAGATGATCAAGACCCAGTCTTTCACGTCTCTTTTCGTTAATCTTTGTTGCAAGAGGGACGATTTTCTTTTTAACCTCTTCTCTGAAAATCTTTACTTCCTCAGGGCCGTAATCGTTTCTTCCCATTCTGTCATAGCCAAGTTGAGTGTACGTACTGTATCCCAAAATCTTTGCCTGCGCGGTACGGTTTTTAACCATCTTGTCATAGATTTCATCTAACTTGGGACGCATTTCCATAA
This sequence comes from Lachnospiraceae bacterium, assembly GCA_024680435.1. Taxonomy (GTDB): domain Bacteria; phylum Bacillota; class Clostridia; order Lachnospirales; family Lachnospiraceae; genus UBA1258. The sequence goes on along the minus strand of JAILCK010000326.1, from coordinate 739 downwards.
GCTTATCGGTTACTTTTTTATAAGCTTTCTTTCTTACTTCCCTGTCCTTATCGGATGTATACTTGGCCATGAGTGAAAAGTTTAATTCTTCGCCTTCCCATTCAATCTTAGCCGTAGCTATGAGCTTTGAATACTCGGTTCTTAATGCATTTTCTTCCTGCATAAGAGGAATCATCTTAGGATCAAAAGAACGCATTTCAAGCTCCATGTTCTTAAATGAAACAGGGCCTAATTTTTCAATAAGATAATCTTTAAACTTTGATTCGTATAATGCTTTTTTATATTCAACCAAGCTTTCCGATGCGGTAGGCTCTACCTCATCGTAGTAGTTTTGTTCGCCTTCATAGAATTTATCTTCTGTATCGATATCATGTCTGATGTGGGCTATAGTTCCCATTGTTGAAACATGTCCGGATATATCCGTCATTTTCTTATGAATGTCAAAAGCTTCTTCTTTTGTTGCAGCTTTACGTAACTTTTCTGTATAAGCCTTTATTTCTTCAACGTATTTTTTGTAATCTACTCTCTCGTAGGGCATTTTAGAAAACTTCATGCCTTTATCTCCTCTCTCTAACTTAATATACCCCAAGAGTTTCCTCTTGGGGTATAGATAATGCTTTTATCAAGCCTTTCCGTCTGAACCAAGAACATTAACGATCTTGTGAGCAACCATGTCCTTAACAGCCTGACGAGCGGGCTTTAAGTACTGTCTGGGATCGAAGTGATCGGGATGTTCAGC
>JAILCK010000301.1 GCA_024680435.1 Lachnospiraceae bacterium | reverse complement strand
GAGCCTGTTACAAAGGCCATGCATCCTGTGATTGGTGAAATAGAAGAAAAGTTAGTAAGCTTAAATGCAAACAAAGCAATCATGAGCGGAAGCGGCCCTACGGTTTATGCTTTGTTTAACTCTGAAAAAGAGGCAGAAACTGCAGCGGATATGCTTAAGTCCATTTATCCGGTTTTTGAAATACATGCAACCAAATTTAGAAACGTAAAGAAAGAACATTTTGAATAGGAGGGTGTAACATGGGTGAATTTGAACTTAATATGGATGATTTTTTACCGCTTCGGGATGTAGTGTTTCAGACCCTCAGAAAAGCAATTTTAACGGGAGAACTTATGCCCGGGGAAAGGCTTATGGAAATCCATCTTGCCCAAAAGCTTGGGGTAAGCCGCACTCCCATAAGAGAAGCCATTAGAAAACTTGAACTTGAAGGACTTGTTACAAATATTCCAAGAAGAGGGGCGCAGGTAGCCGAAATATCTGAAAGAGGATTAAGAGACGTATTGGAAGTAAGAAGGGCTCTTGATACATTTTGCGCGGAGCTTGCTTGCGAGAGAATATCCGATGAAGAAAAAGAAGCCCTTAAGGAAGCATGCAAGGACTTTGAGGATGCGGTGGAGACTAAAGACGCTACAGTGATAGCCAAAGCCGATGTTGCATTCCATGATATAATAATCGGAGCTACGGGAAATGAAAGGCTTGTGGCGCTCCTTAATAATTTGGCAGAGCAAATGTATCGCTACAGATTTGAGTATATTAAGGACGTAAGTCAGCACGGAAAACTCATTGAAGAGCACAGAGTGCTTATGGACGCAATATTGAAAGGAAATATTATTGGCGCAAGAGATGCCGCAAGAGAGCATATCGACAACCAGGAAAAATCTATTCTTATGCAGATAAGCATAGACGCAAACGGCCACGCCAAGGAATAAAGGTAAGTAAGTGAACAAAGAAGTGTTGCTTTCAATCAAAGGTTTGCAAATCGGTGAAGATTTAAAGGAAGAGCAAACGATAGAAACTTTGACAAGAGGGCTTTTTTATAACAAGAATCAAAAGAATTACATCTCCTATGAAGAAAGCTTTGACGGTGAAGAATCCGTAAAGAGCATGGTGAAGTTTGATAATCGGTCTTTGGAAATCACTAGAAAAGGTAAGTACAGAAGTAATATGGTTTTTGAAGAAGGGAAGAACTCAATTACCGAGTATCACACGCCATACGGAGACTTTGTTCTTTCTATTGATACTAAGTCAATTAGTATTCATGAAAAAGAAGATGAAATAGACATGGAAATCGTCTACGAAATGGAAATGAATTATGAGCGCTATGCAAAGTGCAAAATTGAAATGAATGTAAAAAGCGTATAAAAAAAGACTTCGGAAAAATCTTCCGAAGTCTTTTAAATCATTTAACTGACTTAGCGCCTGCCTTTTCCTGCATGCGTTCCACCCATGCCTTAAAGCCTTTGGTCTTTTTAACAGGGGCTTCGATCTTTCCGTGAAGACCTTTAACGTCTGTAATGTAAATACCGCTTACGGTTGCCTTAACTTCTTTCTTAACGGGAATGGCTTCAAAAATCTTTTCGTCTGCCACAAGGCTCATTACCTGAGGACCAACCTTAGCCTTAACAATGGGGAGCTTTGCTCTTCTCATAAGCTTTGGTGTCTGATCAAGCACTGCCTGAGGAAGACCGGAATCTATAAGTCTCATTCTCTTTTTATCTATGATAAGCATTGAAACAGTCTGCTTGTACTGTTCCATCTGAGCGTCCTGCTCAGCCTTACGCTTTTCAGCTTTTTTACCTAAGAAATATAAAACAACGAGCAATGCGATTGCGATAACCGTAACAACAATAGCAATAATCAATCCGGGTCTCATATCTATCCTCCAATTCATAATGCCTTCACATTGTATCATTGTGAAGGCCTAAAAACAAGAAAAAAACTATAAATTCGCATAGCAAAGGGCTCAAAAGGCCAAATCTTGAATTTTGAGCTTAGATATGCTACAAATTAAATGTTATAGGTGTTATTATGCCCTATGAAAGATTAAGGATATTTTGGAAGGTATTACGATGAAAAAAGGGTTTAAGACAGGGGTGCTTTTTTTGCTTGCAGCTTCGCTTTTTTGCGCCTGCGGAAAAAAAGCAGACAATGTCGATATTACCGTTGATAATGTAGATGACTATATAGTTAGCTTGTCAAATTATGAAGGATTGGATGCAGGCGCCGAAAAGGAGCCTCTTACCGATGATATAGTGGAATACTATGCAGATTTTTACTATGCAAGACTTTGCGAAGAAAACCCTTGCTTAAAAGATGAAAACGGTAACAACCTTCCCCTTACCGATAAAGCCATTGCAAGTCTTAATTCAGAAGTTTATTCAAACGTAAGCGAATACATGGTTTTTATTCGCGGCTGCGTTTCTGATTTTCTTGTTTCCCAGTATGAAAATGATGTTGTAGAAAATGTGATTTCGGAAGTAATTTCTTCTTCCGAATTTAAAGAACTTCCAAAAGATCTTATTAAAAGTGAAGAAGAAACCGTTCTTTCTGTTTATAAAGATGTTGCCGATTCCTATAACTTAAGTGTTGAAAAATACTTAAAGTATTGCGGTACTTCATTGGAAGAAGAAGCTAAGGATTCTTTGCTTCATAAAATTGTGATTGTAAAGATTGCAAAAGATAAAGAAATTAAAGACACGGAAGAAAAGACACAAAAAGAAGCTGTATTTGATTATATATTGAGTGTTACCGTCACTAACGATCGTTAAGGTGTGGATATGACTTACTATGCATTGTATCAGATAGTCAACTTAATAGTTATGATCGCTACGGTTTTCCTTATGAAGATTTTGTACGACAGACTTGAAGTCGTAGAAAATCGTAGTTTGTTTCTTGCCGCTTTGGGACACGGCATGGACTTGGTGGCTTGGTTTTCCATAAGCCACTCCACATCCATAAGTGCATCAATAGTGGGAGTCAGATTGTCTATTGTAGGGCGCTTGATTTTTGGTATCGCCCTTATGAACTATATGGTGAAAATGTATAAGTCAAAATTCTACGTACCGGTTTCTTTAATCTGGTGTGCAGGTGTGCTTGCTACATTTTTCTCTTCTTTAAGTATTCCCGATTACAACAATTACTTAAATAACATTAAGATTGAAGACGTGCACGGAATATCAGTGCTGAGTGCCACAAGAGGTATTGTTTATCATGCTCATACCGCAGGGGTACTCTTGCTTGGAACCTGGTGTGCGCTTTTGATAATTAAGTCTTTGATAACTCATAAAGAAAAGCTAAGCTACGGCTTTAAGCTTAATTCTTTCTTTTATTTATTTGCCATTGCTTTAACCGGTGTATGTTTTGTAATTGCCGAATTTAACTACGGTAAAATCCCGAATATCACGCCGATTTTCAGAGCACTGTCAATCGGCATCTACGCAGTTTTATCAATGAGGTATCACTTCCTAAACTTTGACGACCTTGCGCGTCAAAGCCTTATGAACGATGTGGGAGCGGGATTTGTGGTGCTTTCAAACCGTTATGAAGTGATGTATGCCAATGAAGTCGCTCTTGATTTGTTCCCTAATATTGGAATGGATGAAGAAAAAAGAGAAGAGCTTAAAACGGTTGTTGAAAAGCGTGAACTTAAATTTGAAAAGAACGGATTTACCTATAAAGTTACCGCAGACAGAATCTTAACGGACGGTCAGGTTGCGGGATATACACTTTTGATTGTAGATATTTCAGATATCGTGCAGCTTGAAAATCAGGCGGTTTTAAACGAAGAAGCCAAAAAGAACCTGTTAACCAATATTTCTCACGAATTAAGAACTCCTTTAAACGTGCTTCTTGGCGCTTCTGAAATGATTAACGCAGAAAACACCACAAAGGAAGTCTATAAAGAGTATGCTCAGGCCATTAAAGTGGCAGCCATGAACTTAGATGATACCCTAAACGATATTCTTACGGCGTCGGCTGAATACAACAGAGTAAAAGGCACCGACCTTGCGCCTTACAGTATCTGTACCCTTGTTGATAACGTGGTTGATATGTGCAACGAGCGTGCCGCAAAGAAGAACATTAAGTTTATGGTAAGCGTTGCAGATGATATTCCCATTAATGCAATCGGAGATGACAGGCGTATTAGACAGCTTCTTTTAAATGTACTGTCAAATGCCATAAGATTCACAGACGATGGCGTTGTGAGCTTAAGAGTGGCGGGAGAATATTTAAACGACGGAAGATTTAAATACATTTACACCATAAAAGATACCGGAAAGAAAGTGTTTAAATCCGATGTAAACCTGGAAGAAAGCTTATCCACCGGTAATGAGCTTGGAGTCGACTATACTACAGGATACGGAATAAGCTTGATGGTTGCTCACAAGCTTGCCGCTGCCCTTGACGGAAATGTCTCAACCTACAGCGTGAAAGGAAAGGGAAACATCTATACAATCGCCCTTCCTTCGCTATTGCTTGACAGAAGAAACCTTGCGTCATATGACTTTTCAAAGCATATGATGGTGGCTTACTGCGCAGATCCAAATGACGACGCCTATGACGGCATCAGGGAAGCCTGCAACGAAATGGGCATTGTAACAGAGAATTTCCCGGGCATTCAGCATATTAGAAAGCTTACGGGCAAAGAACCGGGATTTCCTGTTTTAATGTTTAACTACAATAAGTACGGAAAGAAGATTGCTCAATCTGAAAAGGCAAGAATGTATGTTAAAGTGGCGGTTTTATCGGAGGGTAAGATTCCTAAAGATGCCGCAGGAGATTACATTTTTGTTAGGCAGCCCTTAAGCGCTCTTACCATTTATAAAATACTTCTTGAATACGAAAAGAAGACGGAAATAAAGTCGACTCAGGACAGAGACTTTGTGGCGCCTTCAGCAAGAGTGCTTGTGGTAGACGATAATTCCCTTAACTTAGAAATTGCTTTAAGAATGCTTGAACGATTCGAAGTTTCTGCCGAAACCTGCGAAAGCGGATATGAGTGCTTGGAACGATTAAAGAGCGGAAAGAAATATAACCTTATTTTCATGGATTATATGATGGAAGGCCTTGACGGGGTGGAAACCACCCGCCTTATAAGAAAGATGGAAGAGCCTGTAAGAAGTACTCCGATTTTAGCTTACACCGCAAACACCGTTACGGGAGCCAAAGAAAAGTATATTGAAGCCGGCATGAACGGAGTTATCTACAAGCCTGCAAGTACGGAATCCTTTGCAAAAGCATTAAGAGATTTTCTTCCAAAAGACTTTCTTGTTTATGAAAAAGGAATAAGAGATAGCGAGAAGACGGAAGATCTTAGCGACTTTCCGGACATTGAAGGTGTGGATAAAGAAGCCGCAATTAAGTATAGCGGTGGAAATCTTTCCATGTACAAAGATATGCTTACCGCATTTTGCATGGAGATAGATGAAAGAGAAAAGAAAATCCTTGAATACGAAAAAGAAGGAAACTACAAAGACTTTACGGTATATATCCATGGTATAAAAGGCCTTGCAAGAACATTGGGTCTTGTTAACCTTTCTCAAATGATGGCTGAAATGGAAAAAGCAGGCTCAAACAGGGATGAAAAGTATATTAAAGAGAATTTGTCCGAGCTTCTTTCTTCATACAGAAAATTCAAAACCATTTTGGAACCCTACATGGTTAAGAAAGAAAACACAAAGAGTAAAAAGGTTGCAAGCGACAAAATCGAGAGTATACTGTTAAAGATGCATGAGTGCTTGGAAGATTTTGAAATGGATGAAACCGAGAATCTTATGAACGATTTATGGCCCGGAAACTACGACGAAGTCAGAGAACCTTTAATGAGAAACTTAAAGGCCGCTATCGAAAAAGTCGATTATTATGCATCAAAAGAATATGTTGAAAAACTGCTTGAAACCTATGATAAGGCTTAAAAGAAATATATTTGGAGGAATGGATTGTGAATTGCCTTGAAGAAAGAATTAAAAAAGACGGTGTTGTAAAGGAAGGCAATGTGCTAAAAGTTGATAGCTTTTTAAACCATTGCATGGATGTTTCTTTGTTTAACGAAATGGGAAAGGAATATGCAAAGAGATTTGAGGGTAAGCACTTTACAAAAATTTTGACTATAGAGGCTTCCGGCATAGGAATCGCTACGGCCGTTGCAATGCACTTTGGAAATATTCCTGTTGTATTTGCAAAAAAAACAAGCTCCATAAATCTTGACGGAGAGATGTATACGGCACAGGTTGAATCATTTACTCATAAAAACACAAATCAGGTAATTGTTTCAAAGAAGTTTCTTGGTGCAGAGGATCATGTACTTATTATCGATGACTTCTTGGCAAACGGATGTGCACTTTTAGGCTTAATTCAAATCTGCAATCAGGCAGGTGCCAAGGTTGAAGGAATCGGAATTGCCATTGAAAAGGGATTTCAGCAGGGCGGTCAGATAATAAGAAACTTAGGATATCAGCTTGAATCTTTGGCTATTGTAGATAAGATGGATGCCAAAACAGGGGAAATTGTGTTTAGGCAGTAACGCAAAATAAACAAATCAAAGAAGATAAACTAACGTAAAATCATTAAATTGCTATATTGAATTTTGTTTGTTACGTTGTTATTCTTTGTGTGTAAAGATAATTATTTTCGATATATATCAAAAGATATGGTTTTGAAGTTTCTACCCGGATACCGTAAATAACCGGACTATCGAAATGGCATTTATATA
>JAILCK010000232.1 GCA_024680435.1 Lachnospiraceae bacterium | reverse complement strand
TTTGGATGCATTAACGTCAGGCGTTCAATTGCCTTTCTAAAATACTTTTCCGCATCATTAAATCTTCCGCGTCTTAAAAGTAAAGAGCCGTATGCATTGTTGATTCTAATATCCCCTTCATCCCTTGATAAACCTTCAAGATAATAAGGGTCGGGAAGGAAGGTTGCGTGTCTGTACTGTTCGATATGTTGCCCTGCCAAGAAAAGTTCTTCGTTTGTCTTTATTTCTTTAGGCGCTTTTACAGGCTTTGCAGGCTCTGCAAGGGGCGATTCTTCTAAGGGCTTATCGAGGAAACTAACAAGCACATCCTTGCCTTTTTTTACACTTATTTTAACTTCAGCTTCTTTAGGTAAGTTTAAAGAAACCGTCTTTTCATATATATCTTCGGGAGAAATGCTTATGGTTTCTTTGAAAAGGTATTTTCCTTCCGAAGAAACTGAAATCTCTGCGTCTTTAATAGGCTGAGTGCCGTAAACCTTAATGTTTAAGCCACCGTTACCTCTTTCAACGCCCAAAACAGCTTTGGTGCTTGCGTTTTTCACTCTTCCCACCTTTTTATAAGGCATGAAGTATTGCTTAAACTTCTTTTCTTCATAGGGCTTAAGCCATGAAAAGTCAGGCTGGTTGTCGCAAAACATACCGGTCATAAGCTCAATGTAGGGGCCGTCTTCATCCGTTAAGTTTCTGTCCCAGGCCTGTCCAAAGTCTCCGCATCCCCAGGTCCACTGCTTTTTACCGGGGGAAATATGGTGGTCTGCCACATGCAAAAGGCCTGCGTCTACGCCGTAATCGTAGCCGCCCACAAAGTCATAATCAGACTTTTCTGCCATGTATGATGTGGGAACCGGAATGTTTTTATATCTTGAAATATCCACTCCCGCGCTGTAATCGTGCTTATAGTATGTGCCTGTAGCAATGGGGAATCTGGATACGTCTCTTTTTCCGTGATCGTATACGTTGTTTACATCGGGCGGGAATATGGACTGGGTGTTATCGTTAACACTTACCGCAGGGTTTGCCCACCATAAAAATGTCTGGGGTAAGGGGGTTGCGTTAAATAACTGTCCTTCTATCTCAATGTAGGCACGATCCTTATACAAGGTAAATCTTGTAATCTCTCTTGTGCCGTACATTCTGTCAACGTCACCTGTTTCCAAGGTAACGCTTCCGTCCTCGTTTTCTTTAATTCTATAATTTACCGGCATAAAGGTGGTGGGCCTATGGTGCTGAGGCCAGTTAAATTCAATTCCTCCTGAAATCCAGGGGCCCAACAAGCCTACCAATGCAGGCTTAATTACGCGATTGTAATACACAAAGTCATAGCCGTTTGTTTTATCGTATGCTCTTTGTATTCTTCCTCCGAGCTCCGGAAGAATCATCACCTTAATATATTTATTTTCGAGCCACACAGCCTTATATTCGTGGTCTGTTTTTTCTCTGCTTATAGTCTGGGTTGCGGGATACGGATATATTTTGCCTGAGCTTCCCTGATATACTCTTTTTTCAAGAAACATGGGATTTTTATCGGGCTCTCCCACTTCATATGTGGGGATAATAACCTTTTCTTCCCATATCTTTGCTTCACACATCTTTATCCTCCGGAATCCGCCTAAGACGGATATCTAATCTAATTAGTCTTTTTTCATTTGGCTTTAACACTTTGACAGCTTTATTATCAATTGCCTTTGATACACTATCGTAAAAGCCGTCGGATGGCTCAAGTGCCATATTGTTTGCTCCATCAAGGCCTCCTGCGGTTATCCACACTCCAAGATAGGGAAGGCAGTTTGAATCATAGCTTAATTCATACTCCATACCGCTCTTAGTGTATTTAACGCCGCACTTTCCTTCCTTTACCCGGCCGCAAACGTAGTATTTTAGCATGTCACCGCTTCCGTACTTTGGAAGCTTTGACACATCTTCTGTTTCTAAAATGTTTCCGACATCTCCAAACCTAGGATGTTTAAGCACATTTATAAGCTCATCGCTTCCCTTAGGGAGCACTATTTCCATGTCGTCTTCATACTTAATAAGCCCATGGAAAGTATAAATACAGGGGAAAGGAGAGCTTTCCTCGTACTCTATGGATATTTCCGATGTAAGTGTTTCGCCCTTTAAAGAAAAGCTCTTTGTGTAAGTAAGCTTTAAATCATCGTCTTTAAAAGAACAAAGGGCCGAATCACTTGTTGCGTTAATTACTCTAAATTTTCTATCCCACACCATTCCGTGGTCCGGATAGTTAAATGTTTTGTTATGTAAACTAAGGCTCTCGGCGTCAATGTTTGGAAAAGCATCGTCAAATCCGTAAGCATAGTCACCAAATACCGCCTTTTTTTCACTGCCTCTAATCTGCACTTCTTTTTCACTTTGCGCCGCAAGTTCAAATCCGGTTTCTTTGTGCAAAAAGGAATGAATCTTACAGCCAAAGTCAGGATTTAGGCAGACTTTCAGCATCTTGTTTTCAAGCGTAATCATTTATGCCTTATCCTTTCACGGCACCGATTGTAAGTCCCTTAACAAAGTATCTTTGCACAAAAGGATAAAGAAGCACTATGGGACCTGTAGCGATAATGGTCATGGCCATCTTCATGCTCTCTAAGGGGATTGAAGGCAAGGCCATACCTGATTTTTCGGCTACAATACGCATAGCTTCCGCGCTTCCCAAGATTCTTTGAAGGTAATACTGAAGGGTAAACATGTTTGTGTCTGTGACATAAAGCATGCAGTTATACCAATCGTTCCAGTATGCAAGGGCCGAAAAAAGGCCTAATGTCGCGATCAGCGGCTTACTGATGGGAAGGATGAGCCTAAAGAAAATGACTAAATCATTTGCTCCGTCAATCTTTGCAGACTCTGAAATTTCCATAGGTAAGCTATTCATAAATGACTTTGCTATTATCATGTTCCATACGGAAAACATGAGGGGGAGAATCAATGCTACGTATGAGTTTTTAAAGTTTAGATATCTCATACACAAAAGGTACCAGGGTACAAGACCTCCGTTAAAAAGCGTTGTAAAGAAGAAAAAGAAAGAAAACTTATTTCTCCAAGGGAAGTCTTTTCTTGATAAAACGTATCCTGTCATGGTGGCAAGTAAGACTGCCACAAAGGTTCCTACTGCCGTAACACCGATTGTGGTGGCATAGGAAATGATTATGGCCATGGGATTTTTAAGGCTTAATTTGTAAGCATCAAGCGATAAGTCTTTGATTCTTGGAATCAAAGGATATCCTTCTCTAATAAGGCTTGTTTCAGCCGTAAAAGAAGCCACGATGATAAGGTAAAAGGGTAACACACAGATAAGAGCGAAAATGCCGATAAGCACCCAGCCTAAGACATTTACGGCAATCTGATCCGAGCTTACTTTAACTTTTTTTGCGATTACAGTTTCTTTGCTCATTCAGACCTCCTAGTACAACGCGTAATCCGGGTTAACCATTTTTACAAGCTTGTTACAAACGGTTATTGTCACAAAACAAAGAACCGACTGGAACAATCCTGCTGCCGCGGATACGCCGATATTTCCCGTATCTATCAAAAGTCTGAATACGTAAGTATCGATAACGTCTGTCATGGGTTCCAAAATGGCGTTACTCTTAACTGTCTGATAGAAAAGACCGAAGTCGCCTCTAAAGATATTACCGATTGCCAAAAGCACCAAAGTCATCATGGTGGCTCTTAAGGAAGGAATGGTTAAATATCTTATCTTTTGCCAAGCGTTTGCTCCGTCTATGGAAGCTGCTTCAAACATTTCCTGATCTAAGCCCGTTATAGCCGCAAGGTATACAACAGAGCCATATCCCGTCTGCTTCCAAAGCTTTAAAAACACCAATATGTAAGGCCATGTTTTCGGAGAGTTGTAAAGATCAAAAGGTGCCGCGCCAAAGAGATTAAGTACGTGGTTAAAAACTCCCCTTTCGTAGTTAAAGATGTTGTACATAATAGCCCCTGCCACAACCCAGCTTATAAAGTAGGGAAGGAACATTAAAGACTGTGACATCTTTTTAAAATACTTATTTCTAAGCTCGTTAAGTAAAATCGCGCTTCCCATTTCAAACACAACCCCAAGTGAGATAAAGGCGATGTTGTATAAAAGCGTGTTTCTTGTAACAAGCCCGAGCTTTCCGCTTATTGCCAATGCTTTAAAGTTGGCAAGCCCGTTCCAGGGAGAACCGTATATTCCTCCGGCGTAATTGTATTTTTTAAATGCAAGCACAATACCGGTCATGGGGATGTAACTGAAAATAAGCACATATATTACAGCCGGTAGAAGCATTAATAAAAGCATCCAATGTTTCTTAATTGTTTTCATGTAACTCTCTCCAAAAAATTAGGCGGTGGCTTTTTACCACCGCCTTTAGGAATTTACTGGGTTTTAAGCCATTCGTTATACTGATTGGTTAATTCTTCAGTAACCTTTTCAAGCCCTGCCGCATTACATCTTGACATCATATCATCGATTGTTTTGTCAACATCATCCACTAAGCCTAACTGAAGCATGTAGATGTATTCTCCGATGATTGTCTTTACAGCTGCAGCTTCCGAAGAAACCTTAGCATCGTCAAATACGAATGTTACAGCGGGATTTCCAACGATTCTTTCATCCCATGACTTGTACATCTTTTCTTCTCTTTCAGGTCTTCCTGCTTCAACATACTTTCTGTCGGAGTTTCTGATTGCCCATGAAAGAGCGATACCGTCTGCAGGATAATCTCCCGCTTTGTCTAACTTATTGTAAGTGTTGTCATCGTTGATTGAGTAGTGAACCCCTTCAATACCAAGTGTTGCAAGTCTGTTGGCAGCTGTATCCATCTTTAAGATATCAAGTACCATTGCTGTTCTCTGAGGGTTCTTTGAGCTTGCTGTAATACCAAAGTCTGAGTTGTTAAACTCTTCGCAAGCTACCAAGTGATCTGTTGTAAGATCGTAAGCCGCACATTTAACACCTTCTGTGTTTTCTGCCTGCTTCATGTATGTAAATACTGTACCGTTCCAAGCGATTGAAGCGCCCTGTAATGCACCGAATGCTTCATCGTCTGTTGTGGTGGCTGATAATGCACTTCTTGACCAGCATCCTGCGTCTGCCAAAGTCTTCATGTCCTTAGCAAAGCCTCTGAAGATGTCTGTGTCCCAGGCAAACTTGATTTCGTCTGCTGTAGGTGTTTTTCCTGTGTACTCAAAAATGTATGATAAGTAGTTGTCGTCCAAAACATAGAATGTATCAAACTGCTGACGATATACATGCCATACTTCCGCATTGTCTGCCGAAGAAGCCTGAGCGTAGATACCTGATACAGGTGTTTCTTTCTCTGCTACCGTAAGCATGTAGTTCATATAGTCATCCCAGTTCTTAAGCTCTTTGATGCCGTACTTTTCAGCGATATCCTGTCTGATGGCAACAATCTTGTTCTGAGCTGTTTCATTGTTTGAAGGGATGGCAACAAGCTGTCCGTTAACGGTTGATTCCTTAAAGCTCTTGGGATCTTGGTACTTTGCTGTCAAAGGCATGTAGTCTTTAACAAAGTTTTCATCAAGTACGTAGAAAGAACCCTTTGCGGCTTCTGTAAACATGTAGCACCAGGGTGCTGTGTAGATACAGTCGATTTCTTCACCGCCGGCAAGTACAAGTGAGTACATTGTACCGTAATCTGCCCAGCTCATGAATGTAACATCAAGAGTGGTGTTAAAGGGTGCAAGATAGTCGTTGATTGCTGCAAGTACGTCTGCCCAATCGTTAGGTGTATCACCAACCAAGTACATATGTACCGTGTAAGGTGAGCTTAAGTCGATGTTTGAATACATTTCGGGTGTGGCCTTTACCACGCCGTCTGACAATTTCTCGGGAAGACCTGCCATAACCTCTTCCGAAACCCCTGATGAAGCGGTTGTGCTTGTTTCAGTCTTTGTCGAAGCGGGAGCGCTTGCTCCGCCCTCTGTGCCTTTGCTTCCACAGCCTGCAAGCATAGTCACTGTCATCGCCATAGCTATAAGCCAAGCGAAAATTTTCTTTTTCATATACCTTCTCCTTTCGGTTCCTCCAACAAATAAAAGACCGGTCTTTCTTTTTCTTTGTGTCTTTAATTATATGGTCGATAATCCGTCAATAAAATAAACCATGTCACTATTTGATGGATTATATTCTTCCCTAAATTAAAATTCCCTATAGAAGTCGTCCTTTAGTTCGGACATTACAATGTAGCATTCTTTCTTATAAAGAAGCGCCGCAGGTACCCTCCACTTTTCTCCGCAGTAAAATGCGTCCGCAACCATTTCTTTATCCGCAATAATCTGTGCTACGTCAAACTCTTCGTCAAGCTCTATAAAGCCTTCATTGGAAGAAACCTCTATCTTTTTCCAGGTAAGTTTTCTTTCCCCGTCGTATGAAAGCTCTTCAGGGTATTTAGGCTTAAAAGG
>JAILCK010000231.1 GCA_024680435.1 Lachnospiraceae bacterium | reverse complement strand
TAACGACATTTTGCTTGTAGTAGACGATATTCAGGTAGGATGCTCTAGAACCGGCACTTTCTTTTCTTTTGAAAGAGCAGGAATTAAGCCCGATATGGTGACTTTAAGTAAGTCTATCGGCGGATACGGATTCCCTATGTCACTTCTTTTAATCAAGGATGAGCTTGATATCTGGAAGCCTGCTGAGCACAACGGAACCTTCAGAGGTAACCAGGTGGCATTTGTGGCTGCAAAGAAAGCAATTGAATTTAATGTTAAGCACGATTTAAATAAAGCCGTTACAAAGAAGGGCGAAATCGTTAAGGAATATGTTGAAAAGAACATTTTCCCTCTTGATGACAAGATTTCTTTAAGAGGCCTCGGACTTATCTGGGGTATCGATTTTGGAAAGCTTGAAAACGGCGGAGAAATCGCACACAAGATTGCGGATAAGTGCTTTGAAGAAAAGATGATTATTGAAAGAGCCGGCCGCGGAGATTCAGTTTTAAAGATTCTTCCTCCTTTGACTATTTCAGAAGAGGAACTTAAGAAGGGCCTTGAAATTATCTTAAAGTGCACCAAAGAAGTATTAGGTAAGTAATTTGTTATGAAGTTAAAAGATTTAATAGATTGTGATTTTGATTTAGAGATTGAAAAAATAACAGACGATTCACGTACAAAGGGGAGTAACATCCTCTTTGTGTGTGTAAAGGGATTAACCGTTGACGGTCACACTTTTGCAAAAAAGGCCGTTGAAAACGGTGCCGTTGCCATCGTGTGCGAGCATGAGGTTGCAGGCGTTAATGTACCTCAGGTAGTGGTAAAAGATTCTCAAAGAGCGATGAATGGCATTTTGAATCGCTTTTACGGAGACCCTTTAAATAAGCTAAACATGATAGCTGTTACAGGAACCGACGGAAAAACCACCACTTCCGAAATGATGTATCAGATTTTAAACAGTTTATCTAAAAAGACCGGATACATCGGCACAAACGGAATAAGGTCTGAAGGCTACACTCAGGAAAATGAGTACACAACGCCCCTTCAGGAAGATTTGTTTAGAGCCTTAAACGGATTTATGAAAGACGGCTGTAAGTTTGTTTCCATGGAAGCTTCGGGAGAGAGACTTGGAACGGGAAAAATGGACGGAGTTTTATTTGATGCATCCATCTTTTCTAATCTAACCCGTGACGCCCTTGATTTATTTAAAACAATGGATAACTATGCTCAGGCCAAGGCTAAGCTTATGGAATACACAAAGCCTTCGGGAATTTGCGTAATAAATAAAGACGATGAATATGCGGATTTGTTTATATCTAAAGCTAAGGGCAAAGTGCTTACATATGCGATAGAAAATAAATCGGCTGACATTTTTGCAACTGACATATCCGTTAAATATAACGATTTATCATTTACTTTAAACGGTGTTCTTGGTACACACAGGATTAAATGTAACTTATCGGGCATATTTAACGTATACAACATTATGTCCGTTATAGCTGCTTTAAACCACTTTGGAATTGATGTCGAAATTTTGGTAAAAGAAGTAGCGAAGCTTAAACCCGTAGAAGCAAGGCAGACGGTTATAGATTACGGCCAGCCTTTCAGAGTAATCGTAGATTACGCTCACACTGCAAATGCGGTTAAAAACTTAGTAGAGTACATTAAGTCCACTTTAACCGACGGCTACTTAAGAGTGGTTGTAGGCGCGGGCGGATCCCGTGATGTTCACAGAAGAACGGACATGGCAGAGTATTGCACCAAGATGGCGGATTATAACTACTTTACAATCGAGGATGCAAGATTTGAGGACCCGCAGATGCTTGTGGAAACAATGGTTTCCACAGTGCCTGAAGCCACAAATTATGAGCTGATTGTGGATAGAGATGAGGCCATCACAAAGGCCATTCACGATGCAAAGCCGGGGGATGCGATATTGATCCTTGGTAAGGGGGCTGAGAGCTACCTTTCAACAATGGGAAAGCAGGTTTATAGGCCAAACGACATTGAGAGATGTAAGATGGTGCTTGAAGAAATGTATAGAAAGTAATGTGTATTAAGAAACAGGGCTTAAAATTTTAAGAAATTTAGCCCTGTTTTTATGTTATGATTAAGTAGAACAATAAACTGAGTTTGTTTTAAATTGAGGGGTTAAAATATGAATAAAAGAGAGTTTGTAATCGCAGGCATTATGTTTTTGATAGCTTGCGCCGCGTTTCTTTTTATTTGTAAGCCATGGGAAAAGGGCGAAAAGGAAGTGCCGGCGGCTTCGGTTAGCGATGCTAAAGCGCCAAGAGAAGCCTATGAAAACATGCAGGTTTTTTCTTTGGACGCGTTGTCTGATATGGCGGGATTTGAGGTCAACGAATTAGAGGGCATTCCTTTTGAAGTGACCGAGAAAAGGTATAACTGCATCTATGATAAGGATGCAGGGTACAAGATTGCCGAAATAACTTATTACGGGGAAGATAATTCTTTAAGCTTTGCAAAGGGAAGCGGGACAGAGAGCATCCCCTGGTACATTCTTTATGACAATGAAATAGAAAAGGAGAACGTTTCCGATATTGAGGTGAAGCTTAAGAAAGACGAAAGTGGTTACTCAACAGCCCAGTGGATGAAGGATGGATTTATTTATTCTGTGGAGATTGATCCTGGGGTTTCAAAGGATGTATATCTTGGATTTGTAGGGGGGTATTAAATGAGCGAAAAGATTGATAAGTTTGAGAAGAGCGTTAAGGTACGAAAGTTTCTTTTAGCATTATCTTTAGTAGCAATTATAGCGTTGGTTGTAATCATATCCTTAAACGGTGGAGGCGATTCGAGAATAA
>JAILCK010000230.1 GCA_024680435.1 Lachnospiraceae bacterium | reverse complement strand
TAACGACATTTTGCTTGTAGTAGACGATATTCAGGTAGGATGCTCTAGAACCGGCACTTTCTTTTCTTTTGAAAGAGCAGGAATTAAGCCCGATATGGTGACTTTAAGTAAGTCTATCGGCGGATACGGATTCCCTATGTCGCTTCTTTTGATTAAGGATGAGCTTGATATCTGGAAGCCCGCTGAGCATAACGGAACCTTCAGAGGAAACCAGGTTGCATTTGTAGCTGCAAAGAAAGCGATTGAATTTAACGTAAAGCACGATTTAAATAAGGCTGTACAGAAGAAGGGCGAAATTGTTAAGGAATTTGTTGAAAAGAACATTTTCCCTCTTGATGATAAGATTTCTTTAAGAGGCCTTGGACTTATCTGGGGTATCGATTTTGGAAAGCTTGAAAACGGCGGAGAAATCGCACACAAGATCGCGGATAAGTGCTTTGAAGAAAAGATGATTATTGAACGCGCAGGCCGCGGAGATTCAGTTTTAAAGATTCTTCCTCCTTTGACTATTTCAGAAGAAGAGCTTAAGAAGGGCCTTGAAATTATCTTAAAATGCACCAAAGAAGTATTAGGTAAGTAATTTATTATGAAGTTAAAAGATTTAATAGATTGTGATTTTGATTTAGAGATTGAAAAAATAACAGATGATTCACGTACAAAGGGGAGTAACATCCTCTTTGTGTGTGTAAAGGGATTAACCGTTGACGGTCACACTTTTGCAAAAAAGGCGGTTGAAAACGGAGCAGTTGCCATCGTGTGCGAGCATGAGGTTGAAGGCGTTAATGTACCTCAGGTAGTGGTAAAAGATTCTCAAAGAGCGATGAACGGTATTTTAAATCGCTTTTACGGAGACCCCTTAAATAATTTAAACATGATAGGGGTTACGGGAACTGACGGAAAGACTACCACATCTGAAATGATGTATCAGATTTTAAACAGTTTATCTAAAAAGACCGGATACATCGGTACAAACGGAATAAGGTCTGAAGGCTACACTCAGGAAAATGAGTACACCACCCCTTTACAGGAAGATTTGTTTAGAGCCTTAAACGGATTTATGAAAGACGGCTGCAAGTTTGTTTCCATGGAAGCTTCGGGAGAGAGACTTGGAACGGGAAAAATGGACGGAGTTTTATTTGACGCATCCATTTTTTCTAATCTAACCCGTGACGCCCTTGATTTATTTAAGACTATGGATAACTACGCGCATGCCAAGGCTAAGCTTATGGAATACACAAAGCCTTCGGGAATTTGCGTAATAAATAAAGACGATGAATATGCGGATTTGTTTATATCTAAAGCAAAGGGAAAAGTGCTTACATACGCGATAGAAAATAAGTCGGCTGACATTTTTGCAACTGACATATCCGTTAAATATAACGACCTATCATTTACTTTAAACGGTGTTCTTGGTACACATAAGGTTAAGTGTAATTTATCGGGAATATTTAACGTATATAACATTATGTCCGTTGTGGCTGCTTTAAATCACTTTGGAATATCGGTTGAAACGCTGGTAAAAGAAGTTTCTAAGCTTAAGCCCGTAGAGGCAAGGCAGACTGTCATAGATTACGGCCAGCCTTTTAGAGTAATCGTAGATTACGCCCACACAGCAAATGCGGTTAAAAACTTGGTAGAGTATATTAAGTCAACTTTGACTGACGGATACTTAAGAGTGGTGGTAGGAGCCGGTGGTTCAAGAGACGTTCACAGAAGAACGGACATGGCAGAGTATTGCACCAAGATGGCGGATTATAACTATTTTACAATCGAGGATGCGCGCTTTGAAGACCCTCAGATGCTTGTAGAAACCATGGTTTCCACAGTGCCTGAAGCTACCAATTATGAGCTTATTGTGGATAGAGACGAGGCCATCACAAAGGCCATTCACGATGCAAAGCCCGGGGATGCAATCTTGATCCTTGGTAAGGGGGCTGAAAGCTACTTATCAACAATGGGAAAGCAGGTTTACAGGCCAAACGACATTGAGAGATGTAAGATGGTGCTTGAAGAAATGTATAGAAAATAATGTGTATTAAGAAACAGGGCTTAAAATTTTAAGAAATTTAGCCCTGTTTTTATGTTATGATTAATTAGAACAATAAACAGAGGTTGTTTTAAATTGAGGGGTTAAAATATGAATAAAAGAGAATTTGTAATAGCAGGCATTATGTTTTTGATAGCTTGCGCCGTGTTTCTTTTTATTTGTAAGCCATGGGAAAAGGGCGAAAAGGAAGTGCCGGCGGCTTCGGTTGGCGAAGCTAAAGCGCCAAGAGAAGCCTATGAAAACATGCAGCTGTTTTCTTTGGATGCCTTGTCTGATATGGCAGGATTTGAAGTTAAAGATTTAGAGGATATTCCCTTTGAAGTAACCGAGAAAAGGTATAACTGCATTTTTGATAAGGATGCAGGATACAAAATCGCCGAAATAACATACTACGGGGAAGATGCTTCTTTGTGCTTTGCAAAGGGAAGCGGAACGGATAGCATCCCTTGGTACATTCTTTATGACAATGAAATAGAAAAGGAGAACGTTTCCGATATTGAGGTGAAGCTTAAGCAAGATGAGAGCGGATATTCTACAGCCCAGTGGATGAAGGATGGATTTATTTATTCTGTGGAAATTGATCCGGGGGTTGAAAAAGATGTATATCTTGGATTTGTAGGGGGTATTAAATGAGCGAAAAGATTGATAAGTTTGAGAAGAGCGTTAAGGTACGAAAGTTTCTTTTAGCATTATCTTTAGTAGCAATTATAGCGTTGGTTGTAATCATATCCTTAAACGGTGGAGGCGATTCGAGAATAA
>JAILCK010000217.1 GCA_024680435.1 Lachnospiraceae bacterium | reverse complement strand
TCGTCTTTTGGAATGCCGATACCTTGGTCTTTAACGGACACAAATACTTTTGAATGTTTCTCAGTAGTTTCGATTCTGATTGTTGAATTGTGATGAGAAAACTTAATGGCGTTATCAAGGAGGTTATATATAACCTGCTGGATTTTTGTTTCGTCCGCATGGACGGGAAGAACGTCCCCTGTAAGCACCAAATCTACTTGAATTGCCTTTGCGGTGCAGGTGCCTTCGAAGGTTGCAACAGTGTTTCTTATTACTTTGTTTATATCAAAGTCTGTAATGTCAAGCACCATGCCCTTCATGTTTAGGTTATTAAGTGACAAAAGGCCATTTGTAAGTTTTGTAAGTCGCTCGGTTTCGCTAAGCACGATTCCCAAATATTTGTCCATCATTTCAGGGGGAATGGTGCCGTCAATCATGGCTTCAAGATAACCTCTTATTGAAGTAAGGGGAGACCTAAAGTCGTGAGAGACGTTTGCGATAAATTTCTTTTGGTTATCTTCCGAACGGGCTATTTCGCTTGCCATGTAAGAAAGGGTCGCAGCCAAGTATCCCATTTCATCGTCTGAATCTATGGAGAATTCATAGTGCAGGTTACCGGATGCATATTGCTCTGTTGCGTAGGTAACTTTTCTTAAAGGCACATAAACCATTTCTGTAAAGAAAAATAAAATAATTAGTGACAAAGCAAAGAGGATAATTAAAAGTAAGTAACACACTCTTAAATAGTCATCGCTTTGCTTTTCGATATCAGCGATTGAAGAGTGGATAACCACGTATCCTTTTACCTTATAATCTGCGGTGATTGGCGCAAACACGCTAAGCACTTCTTCATCAAATGAATCAAAGAAGGTTCCCGTGGTGTAGTAGGAGTTACCTGTGATGGTGGGGTCAAAGCCGGAGATTACCAAGGTTTCATCTACATTAATGGGAAGCTTTGAACTTAAAATCATGGTTCCCGAAGGGTTTATAATCCATATTGTTGCAGAAAGAAACACGTCCAAATCGTCTATCTGCTCTTTAACTTCAGGAAGCGAAGTATCGAGCTTATAGAGGTCTGCGGCATAGGTGTTTGCAATAAGGTTTGCTTCTCTGTAAAAAGAAGCCGCTTTTTCTTTAAGCATTTTTTGGTAAACCGTTTGCGACACAAAAGAGCTTACGATAATAAACCCAAAAACACCAAATATGATATATGCAAGTAAGAATTTAAAATACAGTGTCTTTTTCACCGTTATTCCCCTTTATTGGTTAGTTTCCGGGATTTACTTTTGATTCGAATTTGTAGCCTACGCCCCAGATGGTGCTTATTTTCCAACTTTCGTGGTCGTTAATCTTTTCTCTTAATCTCTTTATATGAACGTCGACGGTACGTGTGTCTCCGATGTATTCATATCCCCAGATTTTATCAAGAAGCTGTTCTCTCGTGAAAACGTGGTTTGGATTTGAAGCAAGGTAGTATAAAAGCTCCAATTCCTTGGGAGGCATATCGACTGCCTCTCCGAAATAAAGAACAGAGTAGTTGGTTCTGTTTATTGATAAATCGGGATAAGAAACCTTTTCATCAGCATCTAAAACAGGAGCAACAACCGAAGGCTTAGCACGTCTTAAAACGGCTTTTGCTCTTGCAACAAGCTCTTTAGAATCAAAGGGCTTTTCGATGTAATCATCGGCCCCCATTTCAAGGCCCAATACTTTATCAAACACTTCACCCTTTGCGGAAAGCATGATAATAGGCACCTGAGACTTTGAGCGGATTTCTCTGCATACCTGATATCCGTCGATGCCGGGAAGCATGATATCTAAAAGGATTAGGTTTGGATTGTATCCTTCGAAAGCCTGGAGGGCGGATTCTCCGTCATTTACAATCTTTGTATCAAAACATTCCTTAATAAGGTACAAAGAAATCAACTCAGCAATATTATTGTCATCGTCTACGATTAAAATCTTTTGCTTGTTTATCATGAGGTCTCCTTTATTTAAATTCAACGATGGTTACGCCTGCATCGCCT
>JAILCK010000200.1 GCA_024680435.1 Lachnospiraceae bacterium | reverse complement strand
TATAGTTTTCAAAGGATGTTATTTTAAACAATTGTATTTCTCCCGTTGATTTTACGTGCGGTGCACAGCAAGCACAGATATCGATATCTTTAATTTCAACAAGGCGAATATCCCCGGAAAGTTCTTTCTTTGAACGGTATTTAATATCCTTTTCTTCCCCGTTTTTATAGATAGTCGCAACAATATCGATATTTTTAATTATGGCTTTATTTACAAGGCTTTCTATCTTCTTTAAGTCTGCTTCGGAAAGCTTAATGTTTAAATCAATGGTCGCAGAGTTATCACTTAAGTGAAATCCCACGTTTTCAGCATTGTATAATTTATGGGCAAGGCCTGAAAAAATATGTTCGCCGCTATGCATTTGCATATTTCTAAAGCGATGTTCAAAATCGACCTTCCCTTTAACATTGCTTCCCTCAATCACTTTTTCTTTTAAAATATGAGTTATGATATCATCTTTTATTGTAACGTCTAAAACTTCAATTCCATCAATTGTGCCAATGTCGTGATTCTGGCCTCCTTGAGTGGGAAAGAACGCAGTTTGCGAAAGAATGACTTCATACTTTCCATTAACTTCCTTTACGCTTTCAACTTTACTCTCAAACTCACTTAAATACGCATCTTCGTCGAAAAGCCTTCGTGTCATAAAAACTCCTTAGTATTTATTTCTTACTTCTTCCAAAGCGCAGACAAAGTCTTTAAATTCTTTTACTTCACCATCATCCATGGTAACTTTCCCTGAAAGCTTACCAAAAACCTGATGCTGGTCGCTTATGATGACCTTAAAATCAAGGCATGCCGCTCTGTCCAAAATTGGTTTAAAGGTAGCATCCAAACGTCCGTCTTTTGAATATACTCTCCAAGGAGACATATAATCCTTTTTCCCGTTTGGATCCTTTGGAATGTCAAAAATTACATCTTCAAGCTTATGAATCTTGCCTTTAAAATAAAATCCGTTTTCGCTTGCGGATGATCTGTCCGAAAAACCGTAGCCTAAGTTAAAGCCAAACAAATCCCCATCAAGCATTCCGCTTCCTGTTCCCCAGAACCAAGTATTGTCATAGGTCCAGACGCCTCTTCCCCAATCAAGAACGCCAAAACAGGTTTTGGGTTTAATCTCGTATACCTTATCCCCATACTTTATAACGCCCGTTGCTTCAAGGCAGTTTCTTTTACAATTATAGTAAAAGGCTGTAGGCTTTTCTTTCCATGGAGTTGCTATGTATACAGCTTCCATTTCGGGTTCTTTTATAAAAAGCTCTGCGTTAAAGGAAATGCCTTTTTTAGCAAAGTTTCTAAATTCCAAAGAAATCGTACGGCCGTCTTCGACGTTTGAAAATGCCATATCAAGACGCTTTGTGTGGCAGAAAGCCCCTGCATCCTTTGTTGATGTTCCAAGACCGTACCTTTTACCCATAGGAAAAACTCCAAGCTCTGAATCGGTTTCTTCCCATCCTTCTTTTAAGTTAATAAAAGAAGCACTAAGTAAGCTTATATAGCCTAAATCAGAAATAGTAAAAGCAACGGCAAAATCATCTGTATTAAAAAGATAATAATCCCATTCTTTTTTTCTAAACCAGGGAGCTTTTATATTCTCTCTGTTATACTCCCAGACTTCACTTCTTGCCCATCCGGACTCAGAAATCAGTCCCTTTTCATTAAGTAATTTCTGTTTTTTTGTAACCTCATGTTCCATAAAAATACCCTCCTGAAACCATTATACTATTAAAATACAGAAAATTATAGACGGGAGTCGGTCTCCGCTTCGCTTCGGTCGGCTCAGAGCCAAGGTCCCCCGGACCTTGTTCGGTCTCCGCTTCGCTCCGGTCGGCTCAGAGCCAAGGTCCCCCGGACCTTGTTCGCCCCGTGCCGAAGACCGGTATCTTTGTCTAAAGAATTAGATTCAGTTATTCCATCAAAAAAACAGGAAGAGTTTTACTCTTCCTGTTTTTTTGATGGAGTAGACGGGAGTCGAACCCGTGTCCGAAGACCCATCCCCTGTCCTTCTACGAGTGTAGTTTGTTATTTGAAATTCCCTCTGTCACACGAAAACAAACATCCTTGCGATTTTGGTAGCTTCATGATACGCCCACTGTCTCAAAGCTTTGACAATGTCGTTTCTCACATAGTCGAAGCCGGGATTCTAAGGTGTGAGTGCCCTAGAGCCGACTGCTGCAATTAGGCAGCGTATGCTAAATTTTCGTTAGCGTTTAATTTTAATTTGGCCATTTGACGCATTACCGTGCGACTCGCTTCTCCAGCTTCAAAATCCCCGTCGAAACCTTTACTACCCCTTAGAGATTTTTGACCTTAAACTCTCGCTCGGTCTCTCTTCGCATATCTTTCTTGGCAATATCTTCACGTTTATCGTAAAGCTTTTTACCTTTTGCCAAGCCAAACTCAAGCTTTGCTCTTCCGTTTGAAAAATACACTTCCAAGGGAACCAAGGTATAACCTTTTTCGGTTATTTTTCCTAAAAGTTTAGTGATCTCATATTTATGCAATAAAAGCTTTTTGGGACGCATCGGATCTTTGTTAAAAATATTACCCTGTTCATAAGGAGTAATATGCATACCGTATGCGTACACCTCGCCTTTATCGATCCTAATAAAAGATTCCTTAACGGAACACTTTCCGAGACGTAAAGACTTGACTTCGGTGCCAAAAAGCTCGATTCCGGCTTCGTATTTTTCTTCTATGAAGTAATCATGATATGCCTTTTTATTGTTACAAACGAGTTTTTTAGGCTCCTTTTCAGCCAACCCTCTCACCTCTTTTCACTTAAGATATAGTAATGTAATAAACTAAAAAAGTAAATAATAAAAGTTAAATTATCTTCTTCCCTTTTTATAGAAATCATGTATTGCATCATCAACGTCGAAATCAGCAATAATAAAGTCTACGGTTCTTAAAGAAAGGTCTACGTCCTTTACCATAACCTTAACTTTTTCGCCAAGTTTGTATACGGTATCATTATCTTCAGACACAAGCTCATACTTTGCTTCATCAAATCTGTAAAAGCCTTTTAAAGAAGAAACATGAACCAATCCTTCTACAGTATTTTCAAGTTCAACGTATATGCCCCAATTAGTGACTCCGCTTATTACGCCTTCAAAAATCTCGTTTATATGTTTAATCATATATTGAGCTTTCTTAAGCTTAACGGTTTCTCTCTCTGTTTCATCGGCACGTCTTTCACTCTTACTTGTTGAAACCGCAACACCGGGAAGTATTTCTTCATAATGCTTTTTCTTTGCATCAGTCATACGATTTCTAAGATCGTCTTTAATGATTCTGTGAATCTGCAAATCCGGGTAACGTCTTATGGGAGACGTAAAATGTGAATAATATTTGCATGCCAGTCCAAAATGGCCTTCACATTCGGTTGAATACTTAGCCTGTTGCATTGAACGAAGGGTAAGCCTGCTTATTAAAGGCTCTTCATTGCTACCTTCAATCTTTGATAACAGTTTTTGGAATTCCTTTGGATGAATGTCTTCACCGTTTATTTTAAGCGAATAGCCAAAGTTCTTTATAAATGTGCGAAGTTTATTTACTTTTTCTTCATCCGGATTTTCATGAATTCTGTAAAGGAAAGGAACTTCTTTCCAATAAAAGTGCTCAGCCACAGTTTCATTGGCCGCAAGCATAAAGCTTTCAATTAACTTTGTTGCTTCATTTCTTTCATAGGGCTTAATCTCAATAGGTTCTCCGTCTTTATTTAAAATAAGCTTCGTTTCGGGGAAATCAAAATCAATCGCCCCTCTTTTATGCCTTCTGTCTCTTAAAATTAAAGAAAGTTCCTGCATCTTTTGAAGCATCGGTGCAACGTCTTCATACTCTTTTATTGTTTCTTCATCGTTATCTTCAATTATCTTTTTAACCTGAGTGTAAGACATTCTGTGATTGATGTTTACAACTGATTCGCAAATATCATAATCAATAGTCTTACCGGTTGAATCGATAGTCATAATGACAGACATAGAAAGCCTGTCCACGCCCTCATTAAGAGAGCAAATTCCGTTAGACAATGCATGAGGTAACATAGGCACCACTCTGTCCGCAAGATAGACGCTTGTGCCTCGCTTTAGGGCTTCCCTGTCAAGAGCGGAGTTTTCCTGAACATAATTTGCCACATCCGCAATATGTACACCCAAAACATACTTATCTCCATCCATTTTAAGGCTTACGGCATCGTCTAAGTCCTTAGCGTCTTCTCCGTCAATTGTTACCATGACAGTGTCTCTTAAATCGGTTCTGCCTGCCATATCGGCTTCTGAAACAGGCTTATTCATTCCCTCTGCCTGATTTAAAACCTTTTCGGGGAATTCCGTGGGAATTCCGAATGCTATGGCAATTGAAGTAATGTCAACTCCCGGATCGTTTTCATGACCGATGATTTCAACTATCTTTCCTTCCGGATTATGTCTTTCATCACCATAATCAAGAATTTCGACCAAAACTTTGTGTCCGTCAACCGCACCTTTAGAGTTTTCTTTGGCAATGAAAATATCATTTGAAAACTTTGCATTGTCCGTTACCACAAAGCCAAAGTTCTTAGAAGCCTGGTATGTACCAACAATTGCATCGGTACTTCTTTCAATTACCCTGACTACCTTAGCTTCAGTTCGATTCCCCTGCTTTTTTGATGAATTTAAAACCTGTATTTCAACCTTATCATTGTGGCAAGCATTTAAGTTGTATCCTTCGGGAATAAAGAAATCAGAATCCATTCCTTCTACTTCCACAAATCCAAATCCTTTTGCGTTTCCGATATATGTGCCTATGATAGCAGGCTTATCATCACCTTTTTCACGTTTGCTTTCTTTAAAAGAAGCCCCATCGCTTGAGCCTCTGCCTTTTAAAACAAGCTTTCCTCTTTTTGTTTGCTCTATTAAATGCTCGTTTAAGAGTTCATCCACAATAGAATCAAAGTCAGCGCGATTTTCTTCACTTACCTGCATAAATATTGCAAGTTCTTTTCTTCTCATGGGAACGTAAAGCTCATCGTGAAAGAGCTCAAGCATCAACTTTTTTCTTTTTTCTTTTGCTTTATTATCCATACCGATTCCCTTTTTATAAAATGCAAAAAGCCACCCGAATTAATCGAGTGGCTCTTAATAAACAAATCTTAAAACTTACTGATGTTAAGTACAGCAGCAAGAAGAATGAAAGCAATTGCAAGACCCTTTGTAAACTTAACAAGGAAGCCTTCCATGCTCTTTCCCTTTGCTTTTCCCCAGTATGTTTCAGCTGCTCCCGAAATAGCTCCGAGACCTGCCGATTTACCTTCCTGCATTAACACAACTATTAAAAGTGCTAAAGAAACCACTATAAAAATGATTGTCAATATTATTCTCAATACTTCCATCTTTTATTGTCCTCCTAATGCCAAGCATTTGTAATGTTAACACACCCGACATCCTTTTTCAAGCAAAATATCTAAGATAAATGAAAGCAAAGCTTTGAGCCGAAAGCTTAGCCTAATTTCATCTCCATGCCTTCTACATCCTGAGCAAATTCGATTGCCTCGTTCTTGCTGATCTTTCCGGCAAAATAGAGCTGAGCAATAGCTTCATCCATGGTAACCATACCAAGTTTACGGCTGGTCTGCATAACGCTCATAAGCTGATGTGACTTTCCTTCTCTTATAAGATTTCTGACTGCATGATTTGCATGCATAACTTCAAATGCCGCAACTCTTCCCCTGCCGTCCGCTGTAGGAATAAGCTGCTGTGAAATAACTGCCTCAAGTACATTTGAAAGCTGAATTCTTATCTGTTGCTGCTGGTGAGGCGGGAATACGTCAATCATACGGTCAACTGTGGATGCTGCGCCGATTGTGTGCAAACTTGAAAGCACCAAGTGACCTGTTTCGGCTGCTGTAATGGCAACACTGATTGTTTCAAAGTCACGCATTTCACCTACCATTATAACATCGGGGTCTTCTCTTAAAGCAGCTCTTAATGCATTAGCGTAGGAACCTGAGTCAATTCCGATTTCTCTTTGGTTAACCATAGACATCTGATGCTGATGAAGATACTCGATAGGATCTTCCAAAGTAATAACATGAGCATCTCTTGTCTTATTAATCTTATCAACTATAGCTGCAAGTGTAGTGGATTTACCTGAACCTGTAGGGCCTGTAACAAGCACAAGTCCTCTCTTTCTTTGTGACAAATCGATTACCGATTCAGGAATGCCAAGCTCTTCCGGTGAAGGAACCTGCGTTCCCACCAAACGGAATGCCATTGCGACAGAACCTCTCTGTCTGAATACATTAACACGATATCTGCCAAGTTCTCTTATAGCAAAAGACATATCGTACTCTCCGCGCTCTGCAAAAAGTTCCTTTTGCTTATCGCTCATAACTTCTTCCAAGACTGCTTCCGTATCAGGCGGAAGAAGCTTCGGATAATTCATATCAATCAAATCACCGTTAACTCTCATCTTGGGAGGAATACCTACCGTAAGATGAACATCACTTGCTCCCGCTATTTTTGCGGTTTTTAATATTTCTGCTATTGAAACCATTTTGAATATCCCCCGATATCACTTTAAACTAATAACTCACACAATAAAATTTTACCATAAAAGTAAGTTACGTCAACAAAAACTAATTGCCTACATAGTCCCTATCCACAGTAACTACGCAAAAATGATTGGGGCGAACTTTCGATACTTGCCTTTGTATTTCTTCTACCACCTGTTCGTCTGATAATTTCACAGAAAAAGGAACAAGAGCATCGAAAATAAGGTTTGTATGTGTGGTTCCCCTGACTACTCTAAAATCATGAATTGAAATGTTTGCATCCACCTTTTTTGCAGCTTCTTTCACTATGGATTTAAGTTCATCCGTAATAGGATTTCCCACTTCTATCGGATCCATGTGTATGACCGCATGACAATTAAGCTCACTTCTAAGCCTTACTTCCGCTAAATCAATTACATCATGGAGTTCGTTTATATCACCTTTATTCGAAACTTCCGCGTGCAAAGAAATCATCACTCTTCCTGGACCGTAGTCATGAACAATCAAGTCATGAATGCCTATTATCTCTTTATAGGACGTAACAATTTCTTCCACCGATTTAACAAATTCCTTTGTGGGTGCCTGTCCCAAAAGTGGGCTTATTGTTTCATTGGCTGATTTAACACCGGCAATGATAATCCATACTCCCACAAAAATACCGCAGTAGGCATCTATGTTTATGTGAAAAGCAAAAAACAGTAACGTAGATATTAATACGGCAAGTGTTGAAATCGTGTCTGAAAGTGAGTCTTGGGATGTGGCCAAAAGTGCGGATGAATCTATTTTTTTGCCTATCTTTTTGTTGTAAAGTGCCATATAGATTTTTACAAGAATAGAA
>JAILCK010000194.1 GCA_024680435.1 Lachnospiraceae bacterium | reverse complement strand
TAACGACGTTATAGATATTACCAACCAGTCAAATAAAGACGGTATAAGAATTGTTTTTGAACTTAGAAAAGATGCAAATCCTCAGAACTTTATCAATCTTTTGTATAAAAAGACACGTTTGGAGGATACCTTCGGATTTAACAATTTAGCAATTGTTGACGGTCGCCCCGAGACCCTCAGCTTAAAGAGAGTAATTGAAGAAAACGTTAAATTCCAATTTGAAATTAATACCAGAAAATATCAAAAACTTCTTGAAAAGGAACTTGAGAAGAAAGAGATTCAGGAAGGTTTGATTCGCGCGGTTAATGTTATTGATCTAATTATTGAAATACTTCGAGGATCAAAAGACAGAAACATGGCTAAGGCTTGTATGACAGAAGGAAAGACCGATGGAATCAAGTTTAAGTCAAAAGAATCTAAAATTATGGCTTCTACCCTTGATTTTACCGAAAAGCAGGCGAATGCCATTTTAGATATGCGTTTATATAAGTTAATAGGCTTAGAGCTTGAAGCTTTGTTTAATGAAAACGAAGAAACTCTTGCAAATATCGATAGATATAAAGATATCTTAGGCAATAAAGATTCCATGGCAAAAGTAATTATCGATGACATGGAAAAATTAAGACGAGAGTTTGGCAAAGAAAGACGCACAAAGATTGAGGATGCGGAAGAAATTGTTCTTGAAGAAGTTAAGCCTGAAGTAATTGATATCATGTTTCTTATGGACCGCTTTGGATACGCAAAGAGTGTTGATATGGTGGTTTATGAAAGAAATAAAGAAGCTGCGGATGCAGAGCATAAATTTGTATTTCCTTTAAAGAGTGACGGAAAGATTTGTATTTTCTCCGATAAAGGAATTATGCATACCATTAAAGCAAAGGATCTGCCCTTCGGAAAATTCAGAGACAAGGGTATGCCTATTGATAATATCAGTAACTTTAATTCATCAAATGAACAGGCATTGCTTCTTGCAAATGTAGACGATCTTAAATTTAAACGTCTTGTATTTGTTACTAAATCCGCAATGATTAAGGTTGTTGACGGAAGTGAGTTTGATGTTTCAAAACGTTCAATTGCTGCCACAAAGCTTAATGACGGCGATGAACTTGTAGCTGTATTTGTTTTGGAAGAGCAAAAAAATGTTGTTCTTCAAACTCAGGACGGTGTATTCTTAAGATTCGGTATAGAAGAAGTACCCGAAAAGAAGAAGGCCGCCGTAGGTGTAAGAGGAATGAAACTTAATAAAGGTGATTTTGTTGAAGCAGCTTATCTTACACAAAATGCCGGTGACAATACAATAACCTATAACGGAAGACCCTTTGATTTACATGCAAAAGTTAAGCCCGGTCACCGTGACACAAAGGGAACGAAAATAAGAGGATAATTTAATGTTAAGAGTTATTTCCGGTTCAGCCCGTAATTTGCTTTTAAAAACGCCAGAAGGTAAAAATACCAGGCCCACGACAGACAGAATAAAAGAAACTTTGTTTAATATGCTTCAAGGAGATATCTATGACAGTGTTGTTATCGATTTCTTTGCAGGAAGTGGTTCAATAGGTATTGAAAGTCTTTCAAGAGGCGCTAAAAAAGCTTATTTTATTGATAATTCAAGCGAAGCAAATAAATGTATCTGTGAAAATGTAAAACATACACATTTTGAAGACAAAGCGACCATTTTTAATTGTGATGCCATAAGAGGCGCCATGCAGATTCATGAAGCAAGTGTTGATATTGTTTTCATGGATCCGCCCTATGAAAACGGTCTTGAAAAAGAGCTTCTTTCTGTTTTGCATGATCAACCTTATATTCACGAAGATACACTGTTTATTATAGAAGCAGACATTAAGACGGACTTTTCTTATCTTGATGAACTTGGATTTGAGCTTATTAAGGAAAAAAAGTACAAGACAAATAAGCATATGTTTGTTAAGGTAAAATAAAGGAGTTAAATATGAAATCAGCAATATATCCCGGTACTTTCGATCCTATGACCTTCGGTCATTTGGATATAATTAAACGAGCAGCCAACATTTTTGATGAATTGGTTGTTGCGGTATTGGATAACAAAGAAAAAAGTCCGTTGTTTTCTGTCAGTGAACGTGTTAATATACTAAAAGAAGCCACAAAAGATATTAAAAATGTACGAGTTGAATCCTTTGAAGGTCTTCTTACTGATTACACAAAAGAAATTGGCATAAATGTAGTGGTAAGAGGTTTAAGAGCTGTTACAGACTTTGAGTATGAACTTCAGATGTCTCAAATGAACAGAAAACTTTCAAACCACAGAGTTGAAACAGTATATTTTAATACCACTTTGAAATATTCTTATTTAAGTTCATCCGCGGTAAAACAGATTGCTCAATTTGGCGGAGACTTATCGGCATTTGTTCCTGATTATGTAGCAAAACTTTTGTATGAAAGATACGGACATTAATATTTGGGGAGACTAGCGTATGACAAGTAAAATAGAAGCTTTAATTGATGAGATTGAAGAGTTTATTAACAGCTGTAAGTTCCAGACTCTTTCCACCACCAGAATTATTGTAAATAAAGATGAAATTGATGGTTTGCTCAGAGAATTAAGAATGAGCACACCGGATGAAATTAAACGCTATCAAAAGATGATCAGTAATCGTGATGCGATTTTGGATGATGCCAAGAAAAAAGCAGAAGCATTGATTAATGAAGCAACTATTCAGACTAATCAATTGGTTAATGAGCATGAAATTATGCAGCAAGCATATTCTAAGGCAAACGAAGTCGTTACGATGGCCACAAATCAGGCTCAGGAAATTTTAGACAAAGCAACAATCGAAGCTAATGCAGTTAAGGCTGCCGCAATGCAATATACGGATGATTTGCTTGCAAATCTTGAAAAGATTATTACTCACACCACTCAGACAACTGTTGCAAATTATAATGAGCTAATAAGTAACCTTAACAGCTGCAACGGTATTGTTAAAGAAAACAGAACCGAATTGCATCCTACCGATGAAGATGATTTTGAAAACATTACTCTTTCAAATGACTCCGGAATGGATGAACCTGAAATAATGTAGTTTTTATCCCACGCTTAAATAAAGTGTGGGATTTTTTTAATTAAAGCTTTATTTATTCCCAATATAAATTGTAGTATACTAATTCTATGAGATTGGATAAGTTCTTATGTGATTCTAAGAATCTTTCAAGAAAAGAATCAAAGGAAATAATTAAGAAAGGAAGAGTCATAGTTAACGATAAAAAGATTAATGACCCTTCTTTTTCAATAGATGAATCAAAAGATGCTGTTTTAGTCGATTCAGTCCCCGTAAAATATGAAAAGTTTGTATATTTCATGCTTAATAAACCGAAAGGGGTCGTAAGTGCCACTAAAGACAATATTGATAAGACGGTAATCGATTTGTTTAAAGAAGAAGAGAGAAATGACTTATTTCCTGTAGGCCGTCTTGATAAAGACACTGTGGGTCTTCTTATAGTAACAAATGACGGCAATTTATCACATCATTTAACTTCACCTAAACATCATGTTGAAAAAACATATTTAGTAAGGATTGAGCATCCATTATCGGATAGTGACATTAATAAACTTACTTTAGGAATAAAAATCGGAGATGATGAATGCAAGCCTGCAATTGTAAAGGTTTTATCGAATAAAGAGATTGAGCTTACTATTTTTGAAGGCATGTTTCATCAGGTAAAACGAATGCTTAAGGCTGTGAATAATGAGGTAGTTTATTTAAAAAGACTTTCGATGGGTGACTTAAAACTGGATGAATCATTAGAAGAGGGTAAATACAGGAAATTGTCTGATACAGAACTTAAAATACTTACAAAAGAGGGAGGTAATGTATGAACATAGCGATAATCACAGGTGCATCAAGCGGAATGGGCAAAGAAGCCGCAAAGCAAATTGATAATATCTATACTGATGGAATAGATGAAATTTGGCTTATTGCAAGAAGAACTTCCAGGCTTGAAAACCTTTCAATGTGTTTAAAGCATAAATCCAGAGTCTTTTCTTTAGACCTTACAAGAGACTCATCATTCAACGAATTAAAACTTGCACTTAATGAGCATGATCCGAATGTTAAAATGCTTGTAAATGCCGCCGGCTTTGGGATTATCGGCGATTTTATTGATTCTAAGTACACAAGCCAGTCAGGAATGGTAAGGCTTAATTGTGAGGCTCTTACAAAGGTTACCCATATTGTGTTAAATTATATGGTTCCAGATTCAAGAATAATACAATTTGCTTCTTCCGCAGCATTTATGCCTCAAAGCGGATTTGCTGTTTATGCAGCTTCAAAAGCATATGTATTAAGCTTTTCAAGAGCCCTTAATCAAGAGCTTAAAAAGTATAACATTACGGTTACTGCAGTATGCCCGGGACCTGTTGATACAGAGTTTTTTGATATTGCGGAAAAGGATAATAACAGCCTTGCCATAAAGAAGTATTTCATGGCCAAAACAAAAAATGTTGTAAAAAAAGCTATGATTGATTCTTATCACAGAAAGAGCGTTTCGATTTATTCACTACCCATGCAATTATTCTATATTCTTGCAAAAATGATTCCCCATGAATTTTTGTTAAAAATCATGGCATTACTAAAATAGAAAGAAAAAGGTTTTTAAATGAAGAAGATTAAAAAAGGTGATTATGGCTATATAAAGCACCAAAGAAACATCGAAATTATCAAAACAATATTTATGCTTGCATTAAGCTTTGCTCTTTATAGGATAGGAATCTACTCAACAGGTTCAAATAAAAACTATCTTACATTGGTGGCTGTATTGGGGTGTCTGCCCATGGCTAAGTTTGCCGTTAACGCAACCATGTTTATAAGAGCAAAGGGATGCACTGAAGATGTTTATTCTTATCTTTCAAAAAGTGAAGTAAAGCCTTGGTTTTATGACTTATTCTTTACAACTTTAAAAAAGAATTTCCAGGTAAGCGCATTGTATTATAAAAAGAAAAATTTAATCTTACTTACGGAAGATGAAAAAATTGATACCAATGCCTGCGTTGAGCATTTGGAAACGGTTTTAAAAAACTGTGGCTATGACAATGTAACCGTCAAAGTGTTTGATGATAAGAATAAGTTTTCGGAAAGATTAAATGAATTATCAAAGCTTCAAGAAGATGAGAATGATTTAACTGTATTAAAAGACAACATATTAAGTGTTTCTATTTAGAGTATATGCAAAAATTTGTTATTGAGAAAAAAGATTCGGGTCAGACTGTAATAAAGTTTTTATCAAGGCTTTTAAAAGAAGCACCCTCAAGTCTTTTATACAAGCAATTAAGAAAAAAGAATATTGTTTTAAACAAAAAGAAAATTGACGGCCACGAAAAGCTTTCAGAGGGCGATGAAATAAGCATATTTATGTCCGATGAAACTATAGAGAAGTTTACCGGCGCTGATAGTATAGACACAGATGAGTATCTTAAAGCTTTTGACAGATTTAAAGACCCTGATATTGTTTATGAAGATGAACATATTATTGTTTTAAATAAGCCCGTTGGAGTATTAAGCCAAAAGAGTAAGCCCGGTGACTTATCGGCAAATGAATGGCTTATAGGATACCTTTTAAAAAATGGCATTATTACGGCTGCTTCTTTATCTAAATTTATGCCATCTGTTTGCAACCGTTTGGACAGAAATACAGGTGGACTTCTTATTTTCGGAAAGACCTTGTTTGGCTCAAGCAAAATGAGCCTTGGACTTAAAGAAAGAACCATTCACAAGTATTATAAGACTATTGTAGAGGGTGAAATAACTAAAGAAGAAAAGATTTTAGGCTTTCTAAGTAAAAATGAAAATTTAAACAAGGTTTTTATAACAAAAGATAAAACAGAAGATTCGGTTTATATTGAAACGTATTATAAGCCTGTAAGGTTTAATAAAGAAAAGAACATAACAGAGTTAGAGATTGAACTTATAACAGGTAAGCCGCATCAAATAAGAGCTCATCTTGCATCCATAAATCATCCGATAATCGGTGATGGAAAATACGGAAAGAAAGATGACCTAAATAATTTAAAGCATCAATTGTTGTATGCTTATAAAATTGTTTTTCCAAAATATGATGATTATCCTGAAATATCATCAAAGACAATAACTAAATCTTTTGATGATATCTTTAATAAATTCTTTTAGAGGTACAACATGCCTACGTGGAAATCAAGAGGTCTTAGGGGATCCGCTTTTGAAGAAATGGTAAACCGAACAAATGAAAAATACGAAGAATGCGGTTTGGCACTTATTCAAAAAATCCCCACCCCGATTACCCCAATTGAAATAGATCAAAAAAGCAGGCATATTACCCTGGCTTATTTTGATAAAAAAAGTACCGTTGACTATATCGGAGCCGTTCAAGGCATTCCGGTCTGTTTTGACGCAAAAGAATCACAAAGCGATACCTTTAATCTTCAAAACATACATGAACACCAGATGGATTTCATGACTAAGTTTAAAGCCCAAAAAGGAATTGCTTTCTTTTTAATCTACTATACCCATAAAGATTTAATTTACTATATGCCCGTTGATGAAATGGCTGTTTTTGTTAACCGCGCAAAAGAGGGCGGCAGAAAGAGCTTTAGATTTGATGAATTAAAACCCGAGCATTTTATTCAAAAGAAAAGCGGACTCTTAGTCCCTTACCTTGATATGATTGCCAAAGAGCTTGAGAATGAATAATTGTTGACAAAAATTTACTTTGCTACTATGATAATTAGGTAACACGCTACCACGCTAAAGTGAATTTAAGGAGAAGTAGATGTTAAAAAAGATTATTCATACCCCGGACGGAGTAAGGGATATATACGGAAAAGAGCAGCAAAGAAAGCTTTATTTGGAAGAATGCATTAAAAATGTTATTTATTCTTACGGTTACGAAGACATTCAGACGCCTACATTTGAATACTTCGATGTTTTTTCAAAAGAAATCGGTACAACATCTTCCAAAGAACTTTATAAATTCTTTGATAAAGACGGAGACACCCTTTGCTTAAGGCCTGACTTTACTCCTTCAGTGGCAAGATGTGTGGCAAAGTATTTTTCCGATATCACCACGCCCATTAAGCTTACTTATCTTGGAAACACTTTTGTAAACAACTCAAATTTGCAAGGTAAACTTAAAGAAACCACAGAAATCGGCGTTGAACTTTTTAATGATGACAGTGCTGTAGCCGATGCGGAAACAATTAACCTTGTAATCGAATCATTAAAGAGTACAGGTCTTAAGGATTTTCAGCTTGTTTTAGGAAACATGGAATACTTTAAGGGTATTTGTGAAAGCGCCGGTATTTCTTCTGAAGATGAGTTTACATTAAAGGATTTTATTTCTTCAAAAAACTATGCTCTTGCGGAAGAATTGATCGATTCTTTAAAGGTTGATAAAAAGCATAAGGAATTACTTATGATGACAGGTGAGTACATAGGAGATGCACTCACGCTAAAATCTATTAAGGAAAAGATTAACAACGTAAGAAGCAAAAATGCTTTATTAAGACTTGAAAAAGTATATGAACTATTAAAGGTCTTTGGAAATGAGAAATACGTTTCTTTCGACCTTGGAATGCTTTCTAAATACAACTACTATACGGGCATTATATTTAACGCTTATACATACGGCCTTGGTGAAGCGCTTGTTAAAGGCGGAAGATATGATAATCTCGTTGAAGCCTTCGGAAGCTCTAAGCCTGCGGTTGGCTTTGTTATTGTGGTTGATGATTTGATGCTTGCATTAAGAAGCCAGAGTATTAATGTCTTTGAAAAAGAGCAGCCTCAAATCGTTACTTATAATGCAAAAAACCTTGATGAACAGATTTTAAAAGTAATTAAGTTAAGAAAAGAAGGTAAGGCTGTAAGCCTTGTGGCAGAGGAGAATTAAATATGAGTGAAGAAAAATACTTAACCTTTGCCCTTGGCAAAGGAAGACTTGCTGATAAAACATTACAGCTTATGGAGCAAATCGGAATCACATGTTCCGAAATTCAAAGCAAAGATACAAGAAAACTTATTTTTGTTAACGAGGATCTTAAATTAAAGTTTTTCTTGGCAAAGGGCCCGGATGTTCCGACTTATGTTGAATATGGTGCTGCGGACATCGGTGTTGTTGGAAAAGATACTCTGCTTGAAGAAGAAAGAAGAGCTTACGAGGTTCTTGATTTAAAATTCGGTAATTGTAAGATGTGCGTTTGCGGACCTCACGATGCAAAGGAACTTTTAAACCATCATGAGATGATTAGAGTAGCAACGAAATATCCGGTTATCGCAAAGGATTATTTTTACAACAAAAAGCATCAAACCGTTAATATCATTAAACTTAACGGAAGCGTAGAACTTGGCCCTATCGTTGGCCTTTCCGATGTGATTGTTGATATTGTTGAAACAGGTTCTACTTTAAAAGCAAACGGCCTTGAAATTTTGGAAGAAATTTGTCCCTTATCTGCGAGAATGATAGTAAATCAGGTTAGTATGCAGATGGAATCAAAGCGTATAAACGAGATTATATCTAAGCTTAAGGCTGTTATTAATTAAGGATTATGTCCTTGGAGGAAACATGAGAATACTAAACTTAAACAGCGAGAATAAGAAAAATATACAGGAAAATCTTTTAAAAAGAAGCACCAATTCATACCCCGAATATGAAAAGATTGTTTCTGAAATTATTGAAAATGTTAAAGAAAACAAAGATAAGGCGTTGTTTGATTACACCCTTAAATTTGATAAGTTTTCTTTAAACAAAGATAATATTAAAGTTACAAATGAAGAAATCAAAGAAGCTTATAAAGAACTTGATAAAGATTTTATTGATGTTTTAAAGAAAGCAAAAGAAAACATTGTATCTTACCACCAAAAACAGGTTAGGCAAACTTTCATTACAACAAAGGAAGACGGTTCTATATTGGGTCAAAGAATAATACCTGTTTCAAGCGCCGGAGTTTATGTTCCGGGAGGAAAAGCCGCTTATCCTTCAAGTGTTTTAATGAATGTCTGCCCTGCAACTGTTGCGGGAGTCGAACGAATCGTAATGGTTACTCCTCCTTCTAAAGACGGAAAGGTAAATCCGGGTACTTTAGTTGCTGCTGACATTGCAGGAGTAACAGAAATATATAAAA
Source organism: Lachnospiraceae bacterium (assembly GCA_024680435.1). Lineage (GTDB taxonomy): Bacteria > Bacillota > Clostridia > Lachnospirales > Lachnospiraceae > UBA1258. Next base: position 31,088 of record JAILCK010000194.1, on the reverse strand, counting down.
TCGGTGGTGCACAGGCAATTGCTGCTTTGGCTTTTGGTACTGAGTCGGTTCCGAGAGTCGATAAAATCACAGGCCCCGGAAACATTTTTGTGGCCTTGGCCAAAAAAGCTGTATACGGAAATGTGGGCATTGATTCTATTGCAGGTCCAAGCGAAATTCTTGTTTTGGCCGATGAAAGCGCAAACCCAAGATTTGTGGCCGCAGATTTATTGTCACAGGCAGAGCATGACGAGCTTGCATCTGCAATTTTAGTTACCACAAGTGAAGACCTGGCGAAAAAGGTTTCTATTGAAGTCGATAATTTTGTAAAAATATTGGAGAGGAAAGATATTATCCAAAAATCTTTGGATAATTTTGGCTACATTTTGGTGGCTTCAGATATGGAAGAAGCTATATCAACAGTAAATGATATTGCGCCTGAACACCTTGAAATTTTAACAAAAGATCCATTTAACGTAATGACAAAAATTAAGAATGCAGGTGCTATTTTCCTTGGAGAATACTCTTCAGAACCTCTTGGTGATTACTTTGCGGGTCCAAACCACACGCTTCCCACAAATTCCACCAGTAGATTCTTTTCACCTCTTTCTGTTGATGATTTTATTAAAAAATCCAGCATTATTTGTTATTCTAAAGAGGGACTTTCAAAAGTACACAAAGATATTGAATTATTTGCAAGAAATGAAGGGCTTACAGCTCACGAAAATTCTATTAAAGTCAGATTTGAATAACTTGGAGGAAACTTATGGCCAGATGTAAATTAATCGAAAGAGAGACTAAAGAAACAAATATTTCTTTGCAACTTGATTTGGATGGAAAAGGTGAAGCCAATATTGATACCGGTATCGGCTTTATGGACCATATGCTTGAAGGCTTTGCAAAGCATGGTTTCTTTGACTTAAAGGTTAAAGCAAAAGGCGATTTAAATGTTGACGGTCATCATACCGTTGAAGATTTAGGTATAGTTCTTGGAATTGCAATAAAAGAAACTATCGGGAATAAAGCAGGTATAAAAAGATACGGAAGTATGATTTTACCCATGGATGATGCACTTGTGCTTTGTGCAATCGATCTTTGCGGAAGACCGTATTTTAACTATGAATGTACTTTTTCAAATGAAAGAGTCGGTTATTTGGAGACTCAAAATATCAGAGAATTCTTTTATGCAATATCCTACAGCGCAGGAATGAATCTTCATATCAAAGTTTTAAACGGTGAAAACGATCATCACAAGATTGAAGCCATATTTAAGGCTTTTGCAAAGGCATTGGATGAGGCATCTTCATTTGAACCTCGTTCTAACGGCGTTTTATCCACGAAAGGAACCTTATAATATATGAAAACCAAGTTAATACCTTGTATATTTTTGAAAAATCAGAAGGCGGTTAAGGACTTTAATGACTTAACCGTCATTGAAACAGACCCAATCAGACTTGCTAAGAAGTTTTGTGAAGCAAATGCCGATGAACTTCTTATTTTTGATTTGTCTAAAGAAGATAATGAGCATGAAGGAAATATCGATCTTATTCACGAATTATGCGAAAACGTTCCTATCTGCGTGACTGCTGCCGGCAATGTTAAAAGAATGGAAGATGTTAAGAAGCTTTTATATGCAGGATGTAAAAGAGCTTGCTTAAATTATTCACTTTCTTCAAATGTTGAGCTTACAAAAGAAGTATGCGATAAATTCGGAAAAGAAAAGATTATAGCATGTATAAAGTCAAAAGAAGACTTAAGCTTAAACAAATCCATTTTGGAAAAGAACATTCAAACCATTTTGTTTCTTGACAGACACACATACAAAGATGCCAAGAATGAAGGTTTTAAGAAAAACAGTATTGTTTGTCTTCCAAATGTGTTGCTTGATAAACTTTTAGAGTATATAAACGATGAAAATATCGAAGGCATTACCGGGAATGTAATTAATGATAATGTCGGTAACTTGGATGAAATAAAAGAACTTGTTTATCAAAGTATGGTTTCTTTTGACACTTTTAAGCTTAACAGCGACGGGCTTATTCCTGTAATCGTGCAGGATTACAAGACAAACCAAGTGCTTATGCTTGCTTACATGAATAAAGAGGCTTATGAAAAGACGCTTAGAAGCGGCACCATGACTTATTTTTCAAGAAGCAGACAGTCTCTATGGCTTAAAGGAGAAACAAGCGGCCATTTTCAGTATGTAAAATCTTTAAGCTATGATTGCGATAGCGATACTCTATTAGCAAAAGTAGAGCAAATAGGAGCCGCTTGCCATACGGGAGCTTATTCCTGTTTCTTTAATGACATTATTACATATGACTATGAAGAGAAGAGTCCTCTTTCTGTATTGACGGATGTTTATGATGTTATTATTGATCGCAAAAAAAATCCTAAAGAAGGTTCATATACCAACTATCTTTTTGACAAAGGAATTGATAAAATATTAAAGAAGGTCGGTGAGGAAGCAACCGAAATTGTGATTGCTGCCAAGAATCCCAATCCCAATGAGATTAAGTACGAAATATCTGATTTCCTTTATCATGTGATGGTTTTAATGGCTGAAAAAGGAGTTACGTGGGATGAGATTATGACCGAACTTGCAAACAGGTAGGAAAGGTCATTATTTATGAATCAAAAATTAGCTTTACCCGAAGAAGTGCTTATGTCAATCGAAAAGCCGGAGCGTTATATCGGCCATGAGATTAATGCAGTCTTCAAAGATAAGGATAAAATAGATATCAGGTTTGCCATGTGCTTTCCTGATGTCTATGAAATCGGTATGTCACATCTTGGCATCCAAATTCTTTATGATATGTTCAACAGATTTGAAGACACCTGGTGTGAGAGAGTATATTCTCCCTGGGTGGATCTTGATAAGATTATGCGGGAAAAAAAGCTTTCTTTATTTACATGGGAATCACAAGACCCTGTAAGAGAGATGGATTTTCTTGGCATAACTTTGCAATATGAAATGTGTTATACAAACATATTGCAGATTCTCGATTTATCTAACATTCCCCTTATTGCAACAGAAAGAACATGGGAAGACCCTATCGTTATCGGTGGAGGTCCTTGTTCTTATAACCCTGAACCCATTGCAGACTTTTTTGACTTATTCTATATAGGTGAAGGTGAAACAAGATACAGAGAACTTCTTGACCTATATAAAGAGTCTCGTAAAAACAATGAATCAAGGGATGAATTTCTGTATAAGGCAGCAAAGATTCCCGGCATGTATGTGCCTAGATTTTATGAGCCTATATATAACGAAGACTTTACTTTAAAAGAGTTTAGAAGATTAAAGGATGATATTCCTGCAACAATAGTTAAAGAACTGGTTACGAATCTGGATGATACTTATTATCCCGAAAAGCCTATTGTTCCCTACATGAAGGTAACTCAGGACAGAGTAGTGCTTGAAATTATGAGAGGATGTATAAGAGGCTGTAGATTCTGTCAGGCAGGCCAGATTTATAAACCTGTAAGAGAGCGTAGCATTGAGTTTTTAAAAGAAAGAGCTGAAACATTACTTAAAAATACAGGGCATGAAGAAATATCCCTAAGTTCCCTTAGCTCTTCGGATTATTCTCACATAGAAGAGCTTGTTAACTTCCTTATAGAGGATTGTACAAAGAAAAAGGTAAATATAGCACTTCCCAGCTTAAGAATCGACCAATTCTCCGTTGATGTAATGGAAAAGGTGCAGGATATTAAAAAATCAAGCCTCACCTTTGCACCGGAAGCGGGCTCTCAGAGAATGCGTAATATCATTAATAAGGGTCTGACCGAAGAAGATATCATTAACGGCGCCGTACTTGCCTTTAAAGGCGGTTGGACTAAGGTTAAGCTATATTTTATGCTTGGACTTCCCTTTGAAGAAGAGGAGGACATAGAGGGCATAGCAAAGCTTTGCAATAATATTGCTGCGGCATTTTATGAAGCTATTCCAAAAGAAAAAAGAATTAACGGTAAAGTTTCAATTACTGCCAGTACCTCTTTCTTTATTCCAAAGCCCTTTACTCCTTTCCAATGGGCTAAAATGAATACAAAAGAAGACTTTATTGATAAAGCCGAGCATACAAAGCACTATATTATGTCTCAGTTAAATCAAAAAGTTATTCGCTATATCTGGCATGAAGCCGATGTCAGCATGCTTGAAGGAGTTATGGCAAGAGGTGACAGAAGATTAAGCAAAGTAATACTTATGGCTTATAAAAAGGGCTGTATTTACGATGCCTGGAGCGAATACTATAAGCATGATGTATGGCTTGAATGCTTTAAAGAATGTGGTATAGATCCATTCTTTTATACCACCAGAGAGAGAAAAGACGATGAGCTTTTCCCTTGGGATTTCCTTGATTGCGGTGTATCAAAAGCTCATTTATTAAGGGAATGGAAGAAAGCACAGGCAGCCATAGTTACTGACAATTGTAAGAAACGTTGCGTGGGCTGCGGAACTGCCAAATTTGATTGCGGATTATGTATTAACAGATAACATTGGAGATAAAATGAAAGTACGTATAAAATTTTCAAAGCATGGTGTTTTAAAATATGTAGGACACCTTGATTTTATGAGATATTTCCAAAAGGCATTCAGAAGAACCGACATTGATGTCGCTTATTCAAAGGGATTTAGCCCCCACATGATTATGTCTTTTGCACAGCCTCTTGGAGTAGGAGTGGAGAGTGACGGCGAATACTTTGATGTTGAGGTAAGTGACAGCGAAAATGTTGACTTGTTTGTTGAAAAATTAAACGAACAGATGGCTGAAGGTGTAGAAGTGCTTGAAGCAATTGTTTTGCCCGAAAAGGCTGAAAATGCCATGGCAAGTGTCGCTGCAGCTTCTTACGAAATAGAGTTTTATAAAGATGCTCCTTTAACCGAAAAACTCATTAAACAATTTGTCGATAGTTCTGAAGTTAACTATGTAAAGAAGACAAAAACAGGCGAACGCACAATTAATATTAAAGATTATGTTTTTGACATAAGATACTTAAGCATGAGATGTATGTACATTTGCGTTGATGCATCATCCGGTGGCAACTTAAAGCCTGCAACTTTATGTGATGCACTTTTAAAACTTGATAATAAAAATATTGAAGATTATCCTTTTCACATTACAAGAAAGGATACATATAAAAGAAACGAAAATTCAGAACTTGTACCGCTTAATAGGTTTTGATTTTTGAATCGGAGTAAGATGAATAATTCTAAACTGGTAGTAAGTAAATATAAAAACTATAAAGCAGGGTTTCTTTTTAAAGACAACCACATAGAGGAGCTTTTTCTTGACTCATCAAACGCTTTTAATGTTGGCGATATATACGTTGGAAGAATATCTAACGTTAAAGATGATATTAAAGCCTGCTTTATTGAGTTTTGTGAAAAGCAAATCGGATTTCTACCATTTGAAGAAATCAATAAAGACATGCTTATAAACAGGCCTTTTGACGGAAGGCTAAAGCAGGGTGATACTGTCTGCGTGCAAATTACAAAAGAGCCTTTAAAGACTAAAGGCGCTGCATTGTCTATGAATTTATCGATTCCCGGTAAATATTCAATTGTTGTAACGGATGATAAAAAGATTCATATTTCATCTAAAATTAATAAAATTAAAGCCAAAGATTTATTAGACAAGCTCTCAGGTCTATCTTTTGACTATGGCTTTATTGTAAGGACAAATGCTGATCTTAAAGATTTTGATTTAATTGTTTCTGAAGTTAAAGAAGGCAGTAGCATTTTATCAGGCGTTGTTGATAAGATGAAGACAAGAATGCTTTATTCAAGGCTATATTCCGGGAAAACTTCCCTTTATGAAAGAATCAATTCTCTTGATAAAAGCAAATATGAAGAGATAATTACAGATGATGAAGAAATATATGAAGAATTAAAAACCTTGGATAATGTAAGGTTTTATAATGATTCTTTTCCTTTAAAAGCACTGTTTTCTTTTGACAAAGCTTACTTAACCGCAACCTCAAAAAAGATAAACCTTAAAAACGGCGCTTTTTTAATCATTGAACCAACTGAAGCTTTAACCGTTATAGATGTTAACAGTGGTAAGTTTGATAAAAAGCTTTCAAAAGATGATTATATTAAAAGTGTCAACGAAGAAGCCTGCGTAGAAATTGCAAAGCAATTAAGGCTAAGAAATCTTTCAGGTATTATACTTGTTGATTTTATTAATATAGAAAGAGAAGAAGATAAGGAAGCTCTTATTTCTTTAATGAAAAAAGAAATTAAGCAGGATAGTTTAAAGACAACGGTTGTTGATTTTACAAGTCTTGGATTAATGGAAATTACAAGAGAGAAAAAATATGCTTCCGTTTATGATTTAATAAAAAAGAAGGAAAACACTTATGATTGAATCTATTGAGAATAATTTTCTTACTGTAAAAATTGACACTTTGGGAGCAGAACTTATATCTGTTAAGAATAAAGAAACAGGTAGAGAATACATTTGGGATAAACACTCTGATGCTTGGAATAAAAGTTCGCCAATATTGTTTCCAAATATCGGTGCTTTAAAAAACGGGAAGTTTTCATATAACGGAAAAGAATATACAGGTGAAAAGCACGGATTTGCCAAAAATAAAGAATTTAAAGTGCTTAAAAAGACTGAAAGCGAGATTTCTTTTAATTTAACCTGGAATAATGATACATATGTAAATTATCCATTTAAATTTAACTTAACCCTTACATATATTCTTAATGAAAATGAACTTACAATGAATTATGTAATTAAAAATGAAGATAATAAGACTATTTATTTTGCTCTTGGAGCTCACCCTGCATTTATGGGAAAGAAAGAATCTTTGACAGGAGAGAAGATGGGCTTTAATGCAGGTTCAAATCTTGTTTTATCCGATGTAAATCTTGAAACAGGATGCTTTAAGGATTCAAAGACCCCCATTAAATGCGATAAAGACGGCTGCGTAGAAATTGCTTATCATACATTTGATAATGATGCTTATGTATTTGAAAATAACCAAGTCAAAAGCGTTACACTATTTGAAGAAGATAAGCCTTTTGTTAATGTATCATTCGATGCTCCAATAGTAGGTATTTGGAGTCCTATAGGAAGAGACAATCCTTTTGTTTGTATTGAGCCTTGGTACGGAATTGCCGATAAAGATAGTTTTAACGGCGAAATTTCCGAAAGAAATGAAGAACAACATTTGGATATAGGCGAAGTTTTTGATGAATCTATAAAAATTTCTTTCTATATGTTATAATTAAATTACTAACAAAAGGAGGTATGCCGACATGAAGACTGTAATTACTATCGGAAGACAATATGGATCGGCCGGCCATGAGATAGGAGAAAAGGTGGCCCAATATTTTAATATCCCTTTTTATGATAAATCAATCCTTACAAGAGCTGCAAAGGACAGCGGTTTTTGCGAAGAAATGATTCAAAATCACGACGAAAGACCTACAAATTCATTTTTATATAATCTGGTAATGGATACTTACTCATTTGGCTATAATTCATCCTCATTTGTAGATATGCCAATTAGTCACAAAGTTTTCTTAGCTCAATTTGATGCCATTAAATCCTTTGCCAAGGAAGGCCCTTGTGTTATTGTCGGTCGTTGTGCCGATTATGCATTGGCTGACTTTGATAATGTAATTAATTTGTTTATCTATGCAGATGATGACTTTAAGTGCAAGTATTTAATCGAGCATGATAAAGATGTAAAGAACGAAGCAGAAGCGAGAGACTTGTATAATAAGAAAGATAAACAGCGTCAATCCTATTATAATTATTATTCATCAAAAAAATGGGGACGCGCCGAAAGCTACGATTTATGTATCAATTCTGCAAAACTCGGAATTGACGGAACCGTAAAATTTATTACACAGTACGTTGAGGACTACGAAAAGTTTCATTCTTAAATGATTTGATTTAATTAAATAAAAATAATTAAAGCCGAGGAGTTAAAAATCCCCGGCTTTTTTCTTGAAAATATGTCCAAACAGTGGTAGACTATAGATATATATCATAGCGTTAAATCTCAATTTAACGCTAAAAAGGCACGGAAATATCAAATCTGTAGCATATTTGGAGGTTTTTAAGTTATGGGCCGTGATTCCGAATTTAACAAAAACAAAGACAGAAATTATCGAATTAAATTAGAATCATTAAAAAAACTTCTGCCGGTATATACTTATGAGTTTTTAGACTCCAGAGCTCAAAGAAATCCTAATACAGCAATTTCATATGCTTATGATTTGATTACTTTTTTAGAGTATTTAAAAGAGTTTTGTCCGCCTGCAAAGAATTTAGAATTAAATGACATCTCTTCCGATATCCTTGATAATTTATCCTTCCAGGACATAAATGAATATCAAAAATATCTTAGCGCCAAGGATGTTACGATTATAGGTAAAAACGATCTTCAAAACGACATTTCCGGAATTGCCCGAAAAATGTCTGCTTTAAGATCATTTTATAAATATCAATGTGAACACAAATTTTTAAAAAATGATCCAACCGTTGGCGCCAACAAGCAATCCAGAAAGCTTGACGATCATGTAATTATCAGGCTAACGCCTTCTGAAGTTGATACATTTTTAGAAACAATCGAAAATTCAGCTGTTGGTTCCGAGCGTCAAAGAAAGCTCCTATATAACACAAAATATCGCGACTTTGCAATACTTACTCTCCTGCTTAGAACAGGTATTCGTGTTTCTGAATGCGTTTCTTTGGACATTGCAGACTTAAATTTCAATGAAAATTCCATGTGTGTGGTTAGAAAAGGTCATAAAGAGCATATTTTATACTTTGATGAAGTCACAAAGGAAGCGTTACTTAATTATATTGAGGTAGAACGCCCTCATTACATCGAAAGTACCGAAGAAAAAGCTTTGTTTATGTCTTTACGAAAGAAACGAATGGCCGTAAGAAGTATTCAGGAAATGGTAGAAAAATACGCTAAAGTTGCGGTTTCAAACAAAAAAATATCGCCTCATAAAATGCGTTCCACATATGGTACTGCATTATACAATAAAACAGGCGATATCAGGCTTGTGGCAGACGTTTTGGGACATTCCGATATAAATACCACCGCAAAGCATTATGCGGCCTCTGAAGACGCTCACAGGCGCCAGGCCGCAAAGATAGATCCATATTCTGAATAATATTATTTACTAAACTTTTTCTTTATAAATATAGCTATTTTAGAACATAATGCTTTAATTGATTCAAATATCAAAATAATAAGTTTCTTTAAGAACGAACCTATTGCTGAAAACAGTTTATATGCTGAATTTTCTGATAGGTTCTTTTTGCTTTCAGGCTTCTTGTATTCGTATTGTGTAATTTCTCCGTCTTCAGAAATGTAGCCAACCTTTTCGTAGGCCTCAACATCTGTAGGAAGATTTTTCTTTTTTAGCCTGTTATCTGTAATCTTTTGAATACCTGATGCAACAACTGCTGTTATCGGCACGCCGACGATCATGCCCACTATCTGGAAGAAACCGCCAAATAATGTAATTGAGAAAATAATCCAGAAGCTTGTAAGGCCTGTGGATTGGGATAAAATCTTAGGTCCCAAATAGTTTCCGTCAAATTGCTGCAATATGATGATGAAAATTGCGAAATAAAGAGCTTTCATGGGGTCTACCAGTAAAATAATCAATATACTGGGGATTGCTCCGATATAGGGTCCAAAAATCGGCACTATATTTGTTACGCCTACAACTACACCGATTAACACAGCATAAGGCATTTTCATAATCAAACAGCCAACATAACAAATAATACCGATTATCAAAGAATCGATGACTTTACCTGTTAAAAAGCCGATAAATGTTCTATGAGTAAATCTGACTGAATCAATGAATTTGTTGGCGCTTTTTCTGCTTAATGCCGCATAGCAAAGCCTAATGCTTCCTGCAGCGAACTTTTCTTTTCCGGATAATACATAAATGGAAATAATCAATCCGATGATAAAGTTCCATACAAAATGAAGAATCTTCATTAAGCTTGCGGAAACAGAATTAAGTAAGCTGTTTAAATTCGGAAGTAAAAACTTTTGTAAGCTCGGCAATACTATATCTCTTAAAAAATCATCAGCTTCGGTTGTGTAATTATCCAATGATTTCATCAAGAATGCTGCAATTTCCGGGTTCTTCTTTGATAAATCCGAAAGCCATTCGCTTAAGTTGCTTGTATATGTTGAAAACTGAGAAATAAGGCTTTGTAAGCTTAAATATAACTGAGGAATTACAGTAGCAAAAAATGTATAAATTAAAAATAAAACAATTAAAAGCGTTAAAGTAACGCATATCATACGGATATGATTTTTTCTTTTTTTATCTTTAATGAGGATATTTTTTGAATTAAACCAAGGAAGAATCCATTTCTTTTCAATTACGTTAAGTAACGGGGTCATCAAATAGGCCATTATCAAACCGTAATAAATAGGTGCAAGCACTCGATTGACGCTTTTAATTCCCTTCATTATGGTGTCCAGTCTAAAGAAAAGAAAATAAGCTAACATAATCGCAATAGCTGTAAAGAAAATTGTAAGACCTATTTTCACATACTTATTGTCTGAAGTTAATTTCATTGTTTATTAATCCCCGTATGATAATATTTTGTGTGGAAAAACATCCTCACATATATATCAGTATACCATGTATTATTATTTTTTTGTTAATATGTGTTATACTTGATATAGATAATTTATTAATTTTTTGAGGAATTTATGGAGTTACAAAGAGTTCTTAGCTTAGTAAGAAAAGCTGTAGATGACTATGAAATGATAAATGAAGGAGATAAAATCGCTGTGGGAATATCGGGAGGAAAGGACTCTCTTACTTTACTTATGGCACTCTCCCACTTAAGGCGTTTTTATCCTAAGCATTTTGAGCTTTATGCTATAACGGCAGATCTTGGCTTTAACAATTTAAACCTTGATAAAATCAAAGATTTTTGTAAAGACCTGGATGTTGAGTATACTATTGTAAAGACAGATATCGCTCAGATTGTTTTTGAAGAAAGAAAAGAGTCAAATCCTTGCTCTTTATGCGCTAAAATGAGAAAAGGCGCATTGAATGATGAATTAAAGAAACGTGGAATAAATAAAATGGCCTATGCTCATCATAAAGATGATGTTATAGACACTATGATGATGTCATTAATATACGAAGGAAGGTTTCATACCTTCTCTCCTGTCACTTATCTGGACAGAACTAATCTTTATGTTATAAGGCCTTTAATATACATGAATGAATCCGATGTAATCGGTTTTGTTAATAAATATAACATTCCGGTAGTTAAAAGTCCCTGCCCTGTTGATAAGACCACCAAACGTGAATACGTTAAGAATCTTATTAAGCAAATTAACAGAGAAAATCCGGGTGTTAAAGAAAGAATGTTTACTGCGATTAAAGACAGTAACATAAATGGATGGACATTGTAGGTATCGGGTGAGCTTTCAAGTTTTTTGGGGGAAGAAACTTTGCAAATTACGCTTGATAAAACAATCGAATTGGCCGAGCTTTTAAACAAGCCGGCTATGGTTTTTTCGTACAAAGACCATCATCTTAATATTGTTTATTTTAGCGATTCTATTCCGGCTCTTTATGGATATAATGAGTCTTCTTTTATAGAGCGTATTAAAAAGGATGCTCTATCATTTGTTTCAGATTACGATTCACAATTTATCATTAAAGGTCTGGACAGGTCTATTGAAACTGATACGCCATATCCTGTAAGTGTGCAGGTGCGTCATTTTGACGGAAGTCTTGTTTTCTTTGACGGGACTTTTTCTTATATCGGAATGGATGATGATTCTTACATTTTCCTATGCGTTCTCTCCGATGATTCCGGAAAGCTTGATAAAAAGAATAATGAAACATTAAATGAAGCATATGAAAAAAAATATAAGCAAGCCATTGAATTTGCAAAGGTTTTAACCTGGGATTACGACATTTTAAATGAAAGATTGATTAATTGTAACAGCTTATGCCCTTTTAATGATGAAAGCACAATTTCAAAGGATTTTCCGGGAAGAATGATTGATGAAGGTGTTGTATCATTAAGTGATTGTGCCATGTTTTTAAGCAACATAGAAAAAATACGAAAAGGTTATCCAAGTGTTTCGTATGATTGTTGGCACTTTTATCCCGATGCTAAACAACCTATGTATTTACATATTGAATATACAACAGAATTTGATAAAGACAATAATCCTATCATAGCTCATGCCATGGGTATTGACCTTTCTGAGCAAAAGAATGCTGAAATAAACTTTAAGCAGCGTACAAACGGATTTTTAAGAATGAATCCCGAGTCATTGGCTACATTCCAGTTAAATGTTACCAAAAATCTTTGTAACGAAAGCACCACCACTACATCCGCTTTATCATCTTTAGTGAAACTTGATTCTTTAGACGATTTGATTACAGAAATAGTTAACTTAATTACTGATAAAAATGAAGGCATGCATTTCATTAATACCTTTTCAAGGGATTCGATAATTCAAGCTTATAACGCCGGTGTTTTGCAGCTTAAATATGAGCATCATTTGCCCGGTAAAAGCTCTAAAGACGAATGGGTACGAACAATAGTCGATATAGTTAAGAACCCCTTCTCAAGCGATATAGAAGCTATTTTACATATAGTAAGTATTCAGCATCAAAAAACAATTGATTCGTTGATTAACGGTACCGTTCAAAGAGAATATGACTTTATTGCCCTAGCCTATTTAAAGACAGATACATATGTAATAATTGACAGGTTTAACCAGGATATAAGCGATGAATCGCCTAACTTCATGGAACATTTTCGCGCTCTTTTTGCCGATCTTATCCAAAGTGAAAGCGAACTAAACAAATTATATGCCGAATTTAAGATTGAAAATCTTGTTGAAAAAATAAACACATATGGAGAATATACAATACAGTTTAATTCATGTGACGATCCTGAAAAGAATCATCACAGAATTCTTCGCTTTTCTTTCTTAAACAGTCGCAGAGACATTATTTCCATATCCTGTAGAGATACCACAAAACTCTATAACGAAGAGTTAAAGCAAAAGGAAAAGATTTCTGAAGCATTATATGAAGCTGAAAAAGCTAACAGAGCAAAATCCGACTTTTTATCCTTGGTTAGCCATGATATTCGCACTCCGTTAAACGGAATTATGGGAATGACTCAACTTGCATTAAAGGAAGAAGTAAACGAAAAAGTAAAAGAATATCTTGAAAAAGCCGAAATGTCCTCAAGTTTCCTTCTAGGGCTAATAAACGACTTACTTGATATGTCAAAAATCGAATCCGGAAAAGTGGAATTAAAACCGGATAAATATACATTTGATGAGTTTAAAGATTATTTAAACTCAGTTATTATTCCACTTTGCGAAAAGAAAAACCTTACTTTTACAATTGAACCTGAAGATATCGTTAATTGCATTTTTATCGATAAATTGCGCTTTAATCAAATAATCTTTAACTTATTATCCAATTCATGTAAATACACAAATGAAGGCGGACATATAACCTTAAAGATTAATTGTGAAAGAGTCAGCGACGAGCTTTGCATAGGAACCTTTATCGTTAAAGACGATGGAATCGGAATGAGTGAAGAATTCCAGGAGCATTTATTTGAAACCTTTGCTCAGGAAAATCGAATGAATTTCGATCATAACGAAGGAACCGGTCTTGGACTTTCTATTACCCATAGTTTAATTGAATTAATGGGCGGTGAAATTTCCGTTGAATCAGAAATCGGTGTCGGCTCTACTTTTACGGTTCAATTAACCTTTAAGTATTTTGATGAAGAGCAAAAAGAGGACAGTCTTAAAGAAGAAATTGAATCAACCAACACTGAAAATGTTATTAATGAAGAAAATGAATCAATAAATTATGAAGGAAAGAATTTCCTTCTTTGTGAAGACAACATTATTAACCAGGAAATAGGCATTGAAATATTATCTAAACTTGGCGCTTCTGTTACTGTTGCCGATGATGGTGTGCTGGGTGTAAAAGCTTTCTCGGAAAGCCCCATTAATCACTACTCTGCTATCTTTATGGACATTAGAATGCCTAATATGGACGGATTAAGTGCCTCAAAGGCGATAAGAGATTTAAACAGAGAAGATGCGAAAAGTGTTCCAATAATCGCGATGACAGCAAACGCCATGAGCGAAGACAAAATGGAATGTGTCGAAGCCGGAATGAATGCCTTTATAGCAAAGCCGATTAACGTTAAAGAACTGTATAAGATAATGCAAAGTATAATAAAGTAAAGTTAAAAAACAGCCCGATATGCGGGCTGTTTTTTGGGGTGATAATTGTGATGAGGTTAATTATATTAATCTATGTGTTAATTAATATAATGTGGAAACGTATAAAATTAATTCTTGTAAGTCGGAATAACCAGATAATTGCCTGTTTTTAATACCGACTCATCTGAAAGGTTATTAATAAAAATGATTTCATCCATAAGGCTGTCATATGAATCATAACCTTCTGTATAATACTCTCTTGCCAAATCATAAACCGAATCGCCGGCCGAAATCTGAACACTTACATAATGCTTATATAAAGGTGCCTCAGATCCGTCGGATGCAACGCTCTTTATTGAAAAAGTAAGAACTGCGGCGATAACAAAAAGGATTAATGAAATTGAGAAAATTAAAATTCTTCTCTTTAACTCACGTTCTCTTCTTGTTCTGTTATTAATAATTCTCTGTTCACTGTAATTGATTCGACTGTTAGCTATTGTATTCATATTTACCTCTTATCGAAAAGATGTTCAGAACATCCGTTTGACTTATGGTTATATAATACAGAACATTTATTCGCTTGTCAACACTTTTCTCGAACAAATTTTCTGAATATATGTTTGCATATTTGCCGAACATATGTTATGATTTATGTAAATAAAGGAGGAATACCTATGGCTAATGGAATTACAGGAAAGCAACAGGAAGTTCTTGAATTTTTAAAACAGGTTATTTTGGAAAGAGGTTATCCGCCGTCAGTTCGCGAAATTTGCGAAGGCGTTAATTTAAAATCTACATCTTCTGTTTTCGCTCATTTGGAAGCACTTGAGAAAAAAGGATATATAAAGAAAGACCCTACAAAGCCCCGTGCCATAGAAATCTGCGACGATTCGTTTCAAATGGTTCGTACCGAAACCGCAAGTATACCGGTTGTAGGTACCGTTGCTGCAGGTCAGCCGATTTTGGCAGAGCAAAATATTGAATACTACTTCCCTATTCCAATGGAACGTGTTCCCAGAAATCAGGCCTTTATATTAAAGGTAAAGGGTGATTCAATGATCAACATCGGCATCATGAACGGGGACTGCGTTTTGGTTGAATCTACCGAAACGGCTTCAAACGGCGATGTGGTTGTTGCGTTGATTGACGATTCCGCTACAGTAAAGACCTTTTATAAAGAAAACGGTCACATTCGTCTTCAGCCCGAAAACGATACCATGGAGCCTATCATTGTAAATGATTGCGTAATACTTGGAAAAGTGTTTGGCGTTTACAGATTTTATAAGTAAAAAATAGACGTAAAAAGGCAGCCGATTTGGCTGCCTTAATTTTTTTATTCAACTGATTCTGTTTTGGCGTCTTTCCAGATTCTTTCAAGGTTATAATAGTCTCTTGATTCGGGTTGGAACAAATGGATAATGAAATCGCCGTAATCAACCAAAATCCAATTTGCAAGCTGATAACCTTCTGTTTGTTTGGGGTGCAATCCTTCTTTAGAAAGTGTCTCACTGATTTCATCGCATATAGCGTGAAGCTGATTGGGATTTGAACCTGTAGCTATTATAAAATAATCAGCTATAGGCGATAGTCCTTCGATGTTTAAGATCTTTACATCATAACCTTTTTTCTCTAGGATGGCGTCAACAGCTTTATTTACGTAATCTTTGATTTCTGCCATTAATGTTTTTCTCCTACATAGAAATTATATGTTTCTTCCGTAATCGGATTTATTGCATATTTTTTTGACTGAAGATGCTCCAATGTGTCCGAAAGAATCATTCTTATTGATTCATCCAAATCATTAAAGGCCATCTCTCGTATTTCTTGTAATCTTTTTTGCTTATATCGTCCCGGCTCTATATAATCAGCCACAAATACAATTTTATCAAGTAAAGTCATGTTAGGGCGTCCGGTGGTATGATATATAATCGAGTCCAAAATTTCGGGATCAGTTATTTCAAAATCTTTTTTTGCAAAATAAGCACCGAGTTTAGCGTGGAGTAATTGCGGGTTTCTTCTTTCAATCTCGTTATACTCTATTCCAAACTTCTCTGCCATTGGGATAAACTTTTTTGTTTTATAAGCTTTTGCACAGTCATGAACAAGACCTGCAGCTTCAGCCTTCTTGATATTATATCCGTATCTCATGGCAAGTGCGGCTGCGATATATGAAACTGCAACAACATGATTATATCTGTCTTTTTTTAGCTTTTTGGAAAGTTTCTTTTTAATGCTGTCTAAATCATTATCTCTCATTTTCCGGCTCCTTATAAAGTACGTTTTTATAAATATAATCATATACTTTTGCTGGAAGAAAACTTCTCACATCCAATCCGGTTTTTATATCATGTCTTATCTGAGTGGATGAAACATCGATTTTCTCGCATTTAATCATTACTATTTTAGCATTAAACTTTTCAATATATGAAGCTATAAGATTATTGGCCTTGCCTTCATCGGCATCTCCTCTTAAAGCCACCAAAACAGTAGATTTTTCAAATATGATATCCGGATTTTTCCATTTTATCATATTTTCTAAGCTGTCAAACCCGATAATAAAGAATAATTCATCATTTGGATACATTTCTTTATACTCGGATACAGTCTCATAAGAATAACTGTTTTTTTCTTTAGAACTTTCAATCGTTGATAAATAAAACTTAGGACAATCGGATATTGCGAGCTTTACCATGTTTACCCTGTGATAAACGTCCAAAACATCGTTTTTCATATATGAAATACCGCTTGGAATGAATATAACCTTATCAAGAAGGCAACTTTCCAAAGCACTTTTAGCAATCCATAAATGTCCGTTATGAATCGGATCAAATGTTCCTCCGAATAGTCCTATCTTCATTTTGCCCTCACGTATTTATTTGGGAAGTTCAATTTTTTTGTTCTTTTTATCTTCTTTATATAAGACAATCTTCTTTCCTATTACCTGGACTACCTGTGATCCGGTTCTTTCCGCCAAAACCTGTGCAATATCCTTGGGGTCTTCGGTACAATTGTTTAAAACTGTAATTTTTATAAGTTCATGAGTATTAAAGCATTCTCTTACAGCTTCTGTAATTTCCGGAGTAAGGGTACTTTTACCAATCTGAAATACAGGAGAAAGATTGCTTGCAAGACTCTTTAAATAAGCTCTTTGTCTTGAGTTCATATTATCCTCTCTTTATTTATAATAATCAAAAGAAAAACCATACATCTTAACGGTATCGCCCTCTTTAATACCAAGTTCTTCAAGCCTATCCAAAATTCCGTTATCTTTAAGGAATTCTTGGAAGAATTTAAATCCTTTTTCGGAATCAAGGTTGGTGTAACCAAGCATCTTCTCGATTCTGGGGCCTTCAACAACATATTGTTTTTCTTTGGCATCGTATGTAACTTCGAAAGGTTCGTTTGAGTACAAACCGCCAAATTCGGGAACCATTTCAGGCTCAAAGGTGATGGATTTCTTAGGATATTTCGAAAGAAGCTCGTAAATATGTAATAGTAAAGGCCTTACGCCTTCTTTCGTTGCACCGCTTATCGGAAATACTTCGTATCCCTGAGGCTCAAATTCTTTTTTTAGCTTAGCTATAACAGCTTCTTTATCCTCACAAACATCCATCTTGTTTGCAGCGATGATTTGCGGCTTTTTGGCTACGTCAGAGCCGTATTTCTTTAACTCTTCATTTATTGCATAAATATCAGCTATGGGGTCTCTTCCTTCTGTCGATGCCGCATCGATTACATGAACCAAAATCCTTGTTCTTTCAATATGGCGAAGGAAATCAAGGCCTAAGCCAACGCCCTCACTGGCTCCTTCAACAAGTCCCGGAATGTCAGCAACCACAAAGCCACCGACACCCTCCATATCTACTACACCTAAATTGGGTTGAAGGGTGGTGAAATGATAGTTTGCAATTTTAGGCTTAGCATTTGAAATAACCGAAAGAAGTGTCGATTTACCAACGTTTGGAAAGCCTACCAATCCGACATCGGCAATGGATTTAAGCTCCATTAAAATGGTAAGTTCTTTTGCCGGTTGACCCGGCTTTGCGTATTTGGGAGCCTGCATAGTGCTGGTGGCATAATGCTGGTTTCCAAGACCGCCTCTTCCGCCTTCTAAAAATACCACTCTTCTGTTATCTCCTGACATATCGAGTAATATTTTCCCGCTGGCTTCGTCTTTAATTACAGTTCCTTCCGGAACTTTTAAGACAATATCTTCACCGTCTTTACCGCGACAATTCTTTTTGCCGCCCGGTTCTCCGTCTTGAGCGTGAAAGTGCTTATTAAAACGGTATTCGGTAAGGGTATTCATACCTTCATCTATTTGAAAAATAACGCTTCCGCCGTGTCCGCCGTCTCCGCCGTCAGGACCACCGTCGGGAACGTACTTTTCTCTTCTGAAAGAAACGTGTCCGTCTCCGCCTTTACCACTTCTTACATATATTTTAGCTCTGTCTGCAAACATAGATTACCTCGCTTTATAAAAACAATTCTACCATAAACTTTTTTTGGTAACTACACTCTTTTTGGCGTGTAGTTATACAAAAAAGGGTTTCGTAAGTACGAAACCCTTTTAAAAGCGAAAGTTCGAAAATTACTTTTCTACAGGATAAACAGAAGCCTGCTTCTTGTCTCTTCCTGATCTTTCAAAGCGAACAACACCATCAACAAGCGCGAATAATGTGTCGTCACCACCGCGTCCAACATTAACACCGGGATGAATCTTTGTACCACGCTGTCTATATAAAATGTTGCCGGCTTTAACGAACTGTCCGTCTGCTCTCTTCGCACCTAATCTCTTAGATTCAGAGTCTCTACCGTTCTTGGTAGAACCAACACCCTTTTTATGAGCGAATAATTGAAGGTTCAATTTAATCATGGTCTACACCTCCTATTGTCAGTTTCAAATTCTTAGGATAATCATTTTGGATTTCATTCAATCCAAGTTTCATGGATTCGATAAATAACTGAACTATATCATTATCGAAATCTCTTACCATAACCTTAAGATAACCGTCTTTTTGAGATACATCACACTTTACATGAGCTATCTCATCAATTGAGTTGGCGCAATTGATTGTAAGAATCGAAATTGCAGCACATACTATATCTTTTCCTGCTTTTGCAAAATCTGAATGACCCTTGCTTTCAAAGCCAACATATTTATTATCTTTGTTACGATATATGGTTACTTCCGTCATATTACACCGTATTACGCGTTAATCTTTTCAATCTTAACCTGAGTGTATGCTTGTCTATGACCGTTCTTCTTGTGATAACCCGTTTTTCTCTTGTACTTGTAAACGATAACCTTTTTAGCCTTGCCCTGATCTAATACAGTAGCAGTAACGTTTGCATCAGCAACGTCCTTACCAACTTTAAGCTTATCAGCGCTAACAGCGATTACGTTATCAAATGTAACAGATGCTCCTGCTTCTGCGTCGAGCTTCTCAACACGGATTACATCGCCCTCGGAAACCTTATACTGCTTTCCTCCGGTAGCAATAATAGCGTACATAGTTTGTACCTCCTATATCTAAACCATTTATGGTTTTACTCGCCAGCTTCGGTGATATACAATTATGTAAACATGTAATTGTACATACTTATACCTCACTGTGCGGCATACTCAAATATAATAACAAGGTAAATACCCTTTGTCAATGATTTTTTATTTTTTGTTTCGTAAGTATTCTAAGGCCTTTTTAAAGTGATCCGGTAAATCCGAATCAAATTCAATATACTCATTCTTTGAAGGGCTTACAAAACCTATGCTCTTTGCGTGAAGCATCTGTCCCGCACAGTGAATGGGTTCTTTTCTTGGCATATATACAGGATCACCCATTAAAGGGTGACCGATATGAGACATATGGACTCTGATCTGGTGAGTTCTTCCTGTTTCAAGCTTTAACTCTATATACGTATAATCTTTAAAACGCTCCAAAACTTTGTAATGAGTTATTGCTCTTTTTCCGGAATTTGATACACACATTTTCTTTCTGTCTAAAGGATTTCTTTCTATATAAGTATCAATCGTACCTTCATCATCCTTTAAAACGCCATGAACAATAGCATGATAAATCCTGTTTGCGGAATGCTCTTTTAATTGAGCGGCAATTTTACCATGTGAAAAATCATTTTTGCAAATTATTAAAAGTCCCGATGTGTCTTTATCTATTCTATGAACTATACCAGGCCTCAAAACACCGTTAATGCCGCTTAATCTACCGTTTAAATGATATAACAATGCATTTACAAGGGTATCTTCATAGTGGCCCGCGCTTGGGTGCACCACCATCCCCTGAGGCTTATTGACTATACAAACGTCCTCATCTTCATAAACTATATCAAGAGGGATATTTTGAGGCTTTATATCAGGTTCAACAGAATCAGGAACCTGCAGTTTAATCTCGTCATCCGATTTTAATCTGTAATTAGATTTTTTTACTACGGAATTAATTGTAAGTAAGCCATCATCTATCTGCTTTTGTATATAAGAGCGCGAAAGAGACGGAAGAATCAATGCCAAATACTTATCGACTCTTTCTCCTTCATCATCTTCCGAAACTAAAAATACGTATTCTTTCATTAAACACCTATATATCTCTTAATTTCTTTTCTACAAGCCTTAAGAAGTTTAAATCATCCTCTTTATAAACAAACAAAAGTAAAATAGCTATTAGAAGTGTCGATACGGTAACAAATATATCTGCCACATTAAAGATAGGGAAATTTATTATACTTATATAAATGAAATCTACCACAAAGCCATACATCACCCTGTCAATTAAGTTACCGATTGCTCCGCAAAGAATAAAAGACAGATATATATGAGTTGATACATACTTTTTCTTTGCCGGAGTCTTAACCATAACATATAAAGCTGCGAGAGTAACAAAGACCGCCACTAAAACAAAGAAGGATTTTTGATTTTTTAAAAGCCCGAACGCGGCTCCTGTATTTTCCAAATACCTAAACTCCATTATGCCGTCTATAATTGAAACGGAAGGATGGTCCTTAAGCTTAATTATTGCAAAATGTTTGCTTATTCTATCAATCGTTAAGCCTAAAATAAACAGAATTACATCTATAATATATAATGTTTTTTTGTTGATGGCTTTAGAATTCACAATTAATCCTCGTCTTTAAAGTTAATTTCACTTATCGCTTCTTTAATAAGATTTTGATCAACGCCTTTAACAAGGGAGGCCTTACCGATTTTATTAAGCAAAACAATATTAATTGAATTAATATCATTTTTCTTATCGTTTAAAAGTCTTTTAAAAATCTCTTCTTCGGCTTTTTTGTCTACTTGAATCGAAATCGGAAGATTAAAGGGAACAAACATATCTCTTATTTCATAATAATCTTCCATTGAAATCATATTACTCTTCCATGATATATATGCTTCCGCAACGCATCCTAAAGAAATTGCTTCCCCGTGAAGGTATTCTCCCTCAAAATAACTTTCAACCGCGTGGCCGATTGAATGACCGAAATTAAGTAAAGCTCTGTCACCCTTTTCAAGAGGATCTCTTTCAACAACTGCTTTTTTAATATTGATAGAGGTTTCAAGCATTTGAGCAATGGTTTCTTTATCTTTATCACAGATTTCATACATGTTATCAATAAGCCACATGTAGAACTTTTGATCTGCAATAAGGCCATGCTTCATGATTTCCGCAAAGCCTGAATAATACTCTCTGTCCGGCAAAGTATTAAGAGTAGAAAGATTCATATAGATTAAAGAAGGCATATCAAATGCACCTATTGTATTTTTGATGCCTTCAAAATCAACGCCGGTTTTGCCGCCGATAGAAGCATCCGCCATGGCAAGTAAAGTGGTGGGCAAATTTACATGGGCCACTCCTCTTTTGTAGATGGATGCAACAAATCCCGAAAGATCAGAAACAACGCCTCCGCCGATACTGATTATAACGTCAGATCTTGAAAAATTAACCGATAAAAGATATTTGGCAAGATCTTCAACTACCGACATATCTTTTGAAGCCTCACCTGCTTTGAATACATATTCATGTATCTTTAAACCCTTAATTTTCTTAAGTTCTTCTTTTACTTCCTTTTCATATAAAGGAAACACGTTTGAATCAGAAACCAGACATACACACTTTATATCAGGAAAAATATCAATTAATATTGAAGATAAATCTTCAAATGATTCTTTAGTCACAATATTGTAGCTACTTACTTTTTTGCTTGTTACTGTAATTTCCATTTAGTAATATTCCTTTCGGTTAAAATAATCACCGCTCTTTTCTCAAAAAAAATCCTGCCATTTGCATGACAGGATCAATCTGCTTTTATAAAGCATCAAATGCACCGGTCAAAGCATCTTGAAATTCACCGGACACATCAACACTTGCCGGAGTGGCAATAAAGATAAAGTTTGAAATCTTTTGAAGATTTCCGCCTACTGCAATGCAGGCACCGGTAACAATATCCAAAACTCTTTGGGAAATTGAAATGTCAACGCCCTCAAAGTTAATAAGAACAGTTTTGTTTTCAAGTAATGTTTCAACCATTTCCCTTGCTTCATCAAAAGCCTTGGGTTTAAATACACAAACAGAAGAATCGTTCATTTGAATCCTCCTACGCGGAACATCATGCGACTTCTTTTCGTTGATTTTAGCCTTGGGCTCTTCAACATTATTCTTTGAAGGTTCGGGCTCTTCTACATAATCATCTTCATCATCATAATCGTATTCATCATCATTATCATTGCCGATATTCATCATAGCGGCTAACCGATTCATTACTCCCATTTAGCAGTCTCTCCTTAAAATAACGAATAATTTCTTACTCCAAAAATCCCTGTACCAACTCGGACCATAGTGGCCCCTTCCTCGATTGCTACTTCATAGTCTCCGGTCATTCCCATGGAATAAGTCCCCATAGAAACATTATCGATGTTTTGACTTTCTATGTCAATGCCCAATCGCTTTAACTCGTTAAAATACTGCCTGTTATCTTCGGGGTTTTCAACAAACGGAGCTATGGTCATAAGCCCCTTTATACGTACATTTTTAAGGGTTGAAACCTCTTTAACAAGGTTAAGTAAGTCTTCTTTAAAGACACCGAATTTAGAGTCTTCTTTAGCTACGTTTACTTCAATCAATACATCTGTAATTACGTTCTTTTTTTCAGATTCTTTTTGAATAACTTTTGCAAGTTCAAAACTGTCAACGCTATGAATGAGGCATGTCTTTCCGATTAAATACTTAACCTTGTTCTTTTGAAGATGACCTATCATATGGAAACGCGCATCTTTTGGCATTACTTCATATTTATCAACAAGTTCCTGAACTTTATTTTCTCCAAAGTCTCTGACACCTGCGTCATAAGCCTCCATAAGGTCTTCTACTGGTTTTGTCTTGCTTACTGCAATAAGTAAAACTTCTGAATCGCTTCTGCCGGACCTTTCAACCGCTCTATGTACGTTTTCTCTTACCTTTTCTAAGTTTTCTTTAATCATCTTAATCTCCGACTTAATATACAAAATCTTTATCTGTAACTATGGAAGCATCAAGAGCTATATAATCATAAGCTCTCAAACCATAAGCAGAATAGGCATCAATAATTGAATACTCATCATTTGAATTTTTAATATCAATTCTGTTAAAGTCTGCATAACCTTTATTAATGTTAAATACGCCGATTACTTTTTCTGTCTTTCCAAGAACGAGCGTGTTGTTATCAAGGGTTGATACAGCTTCATTGGGCATTATAAGCTTATCTCCGTATTTTAGAGCAATTGAATCAATAAGATAATAATCTTCTTCCTCTTTAATAATATTGACAGAAACAGCCTTTACGGAACCCGCGGCATCCTCTTCTCTTAAAACAGTATAATCAGATGAATTACCGCCATGAGTAACAAACTTTTTGTCTACAACAAAGAAATCCTTTTGAGCAATGGATGAATTGGGAATTTTTAACCCCTTATCAACATCAAGCATAAGCTCAATATCCACAAAACGATCTTTACAGAATGTAATCATTGAATTTGTGAAGGTAAGCTCAATAATAGATTCTTTTTCCAGTTCTTTTACCAAACGAACTTTACCCCAGGAAGAATTAAGTGTCTTAGAGAATTTAACTTCAACATAATCATTATTTGTAATTGCTTCAACATCTTTGTTCGGAACTAAAATAACAATGGACCAGACTTCATTTTTAACATATTTGTAAACAAAATCACCGGAAGCAACAAGGTCATCATTTAATGTTTCTTTACGCGTATACTTTTCTTCATCAAAGTCTTCTTTGTTAAGATCATCAGCCTTCTTTAATTCAAAGCCATCTTGATAAAATGTAACGATTCCCGAATCCTTTGCCCTTACATAGTCGATAATATCATTAGAATGACCTTCTGATATTTCATTTACTTCTCCGATTATTCTTCTATTCTCAATTTGAGATAATTCGTTACCGATTTTTTGTTCAAAGGTTAACGATTGAGCAAAGGATGTATCGTCAAAATTCTTGGAGAATAATTGGATCTCCTGTCTTAAAGAAAAAAGTTCTGAATCTGAAAGTGAATTATCACCTGCGGGATTTTTGCCAATCAAATCTGCAAGTTTTCCTGTTTCATCGATGCAAAACAATAGGTTATTAAATCCGGCTCTTTCACCGTCTCGCATTAAAAAATTTATATATCCGCTGTATTCGGATTCAACGGGGATTTCTTCTCTTATGGCAATTCCTGTATAGATTCTGTTTTCGGACAATGAACCTACTTTAACCTGATAACCCTTAATTGAAGTGCTTTTCATTGACATGACAATACAAATGATAATGTAAATAAAAATGGCAACAAAAATAAACATACCGGGATCTATCTTTATGCCACCTGTTTTATTATATTCATTTTTGCTGTCGTTTTTACCTGTTGCCATTATACTCCTTAGAAAAAAGCCCCGACCATACCGCCGGGGCTTGATGATTTTAATAAATTATAACGAAATAATAACTTTTGATTTTGCCTTATCCGATAACTCTGATTCTGTCAAAGAAACTGCTACAACAAAATCAACCCCAAACTTTTCACCGACCTTTTCAAGTTTATCGATGCAAGCATCCATATCATCCTTTTCAGCTTTGGAGATAGGGAAGAAGCTATCTAAATACATCTGTTCAAGATCGTGATCCTGCGAAATGATTCCGCATACAAAACCTAGGAATTCACTAAAATTTTCAATAAAATAATCGGACACATCAATTAATCTTACTTTGTTGTTGAGCTCATACATGTTCTTAGCGCTCTTGTCCAAATAAACGATGTTACCCGATACATTCTTTATTTCGGTATTTACTTTGTCTAGCAGGTGTTTGGTTTTACCCTTGCCCTTTTCGCCAACAATTAACTGTACCATTGTAAACCCTCCGTCCTGTTTTTCATCTTTTAAGATGATATTATTATTATAGATTATGGCCTCTTAAAATACAACATTAATTTATTATTGTACGCAACATTTGCGTCATTTCTTCATATAAATTATCTCTTGAATCAGACCCTAATACTACAGCTATATATGGATTTGAATAAGCATCTCTTACTAAAAGCAAAAGACAATATCCCGCTTCTGACGTAGTGCCCGTTTTTCCGCCCACAACCGTCACGTTTTCAGGAAGGGAATAAAGCCCTCTGAAAAACTGATTGGTAGATTTTCCGGATGCGGATAATTCAGCTCCGTTTTTATCATGATATGTGGTTGAGTATTCGTTTGCCTGAATAATTTCAAGAAGTTCAGGGTACTTTACAAACTCATTAAAGATTAAATAAAGGTCGTAAGCTGAAGTGTAATGGTTTTCACCGCCAAGTCCGCTTGCATCGGTAAAATTAGAGGATGTGGCACCAAGTTTTCTTGCTTCTTCATTCATAAGCTTTGAAAACTCCTCTTCCGTTCCGCTTACATGACATGCAATCGCAATTGCAGCGTCGTTATAGGATGAAATCAACGCCAAATGCAAAGCCTGATCAAGTGTTAGAGTATCCCCTGACCTAAGTCCCAATTTAACCGCATCATCAGGTAACTTTGAGCAGGCATCGGTACAAACTATTGTCTCATCAATATCACAGTGCTTTAAAGCTATCAAAGCGGTGAAAATTTTTGTAATACTTGCCGGATACTTTTGTTCAAAAGCATTTTGTGCAAACAAAACCTTTTTATTGTTTATATCAACAAGTAACCCTGCGCCGGCGTTTGTAAGATTATAATTCTCTGTATAATCCTCGGTAAAGGAGGCCAGGTCAAATGCATATCCGTTTAATAAAGCATTATTCTTTGAAAATTCAAGACCTGAATTACCGTCTTCTTCAATTTGAAAACTAGAAAATGGCATCCTGATTTCGGCTTTTGAACAAGCCGAAAGTGAAGATGCCACTAAAACCATTATAAGAATAAAAGCAAATTTATTTGTACATTTCACGCCACTCTAAATCTCCACGATCCAATGATTTAATCAATAATTCCGCACTTGCAAGATTTGTAGCAAGAGGGATGTTGTGCATATCACATAATCTCATAAGATTACTTACATCAGGCTCGTGAGTCTTTTGCGTAAGCGGGTCTCTTAAGAAAATAACAAGGTCAATTTGATTGTGTTCAAGCTGTGCTCCTATTTGCTGTTCGCCACCAAGGTGACCTGCCAAATATTTATGCACGTTAAGATTTGTAACTTCTTCAATCAATCTTCCCGTTGTGCCTGTAGCATATAAATCATTTTTGCTCAAAATTCCCCTATATGCTATGCAGAAGTTCTGCATAAGCTTTTTCTTTGCATCATGAGCAATCAATGCGATATTCATCTAAACTCCTCCAATTTTTATATACTGCTTCCCATAAATGAAAGCTCTTTTTTATCTCTGACGGGTTTGTTTCGAAGTCGTACATTTAAAACAAATCCTATCCCAATATACAAGCTTACCAATGACGTTAAGCCATAACTTACAAAAGGAAGCGGAAGGCCTGTATTTGGCAAAATGTTTGTGGCAACGCCGATATTAAAGAAACCCTGTATACCAATAAGCGAGCCCATGCCGATTGCAATAACACGACCGTCTATTTCTTTAATCTTTCTTGCTATCATAAAGCATTCAATCACAATAGCAAAAAGAAGTAAAATCACCAACACTGAACCCAGAAAACCAAGTTCTTCGCCTATTACTGCAAAAACAAAGTCGTTTTGAGGTTCAATAATATAATTTCCGTTTTTCAAAGAATCAATTTGATTATTGTTAAGACCTTTTCCAATAAGTCTGCCTGAGCCTATGGCAATTTCAGAATTTAATTGCTGGTAGGCGTCATCTGCAAATTTATCGGGATAGATTTTTGCCATGATTCGCTGTCTTTGATAATCGTCAATTATGCTCTGCCCTTCTTTTAAAATCATACTGAATAAAACTATTACGGTAGGTACCAAAAGGGCGATGGCACCTACTATAAACTTCCAGCTGATTCCTGCAATAAATAAAAGGATAACAAATACAGTAGCAATTACTATACTTGTAGATAAATCCGGTTGCCAAAGAGTAAGTCCCAACGGCACACCACACAGTAATATATAACTTACAACAAATCTCACTGTGTTAATTCTATCCTTATATTTCATGATAAACTGTGCAAAAAAAATAATCAATATTATTTTAGCAGTTTCCGAGGGCTGAAATGTGATACCGGCAATACTAAACCATCTTTGAGATCCGTGCGATGTACGACCTATAATATTTACGGCCAAAAGCATTCCTGCCATAATAATGTACCATAGCCAATAAAACCTTAGAATAATCTTATAATCAAAAAGTGAAACCACAACCATTAAGAAAATGCCCATGATTGACCCCAAAAGTTGCTTTTGCTGAAGCTCCGGTGCCGCACTTCCTATAATAAGAATTCCTATTATGTTGGTACATAAGACGAAAAATATTAACTTAAAATCATAGTCTTTAATCTTTAGATTTTTAAACATGTTTTTACTCGTTGTTTATATTATTGCATAAGTGACTTAATGAACTCTTACCGATATTTTCAAGTACAATTTTGCCCTGTGATAAGAAGGCAATTTTAGAAACCATTTTAGGCTTAACAACCCACTTTGGCTTATCTTTTGAATAATACTCGCTTATTCCGATTTGAATTTTTTCTGCGCTTACATCATTTGCGGCTATAAAGAGTTTATCCAAATCTTTTTTTGCGTTTATAATAGCCGTTCCGTATAAACCGCCCAAAATAATGATATTACCGTCTGTAATTATTGTTCCTCCGGGCTCAACATCACCCAAAACAACAATGTTACCTTTTGTTTCAAGTCTTTCAAACTGTTTAACAGAGCCTGAGTAAATGCCGTCAAATACATCGTTTTCTTTAGAATAAACCGGCCTTTCAACGGCTTTTGCAAAGCTTTGATTAGTTTTATCGTCTTTGCCTATTACATAAAGAATAGTTAAGTCAGCTGATTCTTCCATTATATTGGTCAGGCTTCTTTCTTCATTTTCAGAAAGATTTCTTCCTTCAAAAGAAATGGCTATTTTACCGCCCTTGAAAAAATCATGCGATTTCCCAAATTTATCTCTTATTTCATTTTCGATTTCTTCAAAGGAACAGGCATCGTCTAAAAATACCTTTAATCCGTTTGGAAAACTTTTAATAGTAACAAAAGAGCTCATACAATCCCCTTTAGTCTCCGTGTCCTGCAGATATACCGATAGCTTCGGCAGAACCGGTAACAATATTATCTTCTTTTTCAACGTTAAAGTAATACTTAAGTACGTCTTCTACAGTATATGCGACATAGCTTGATGAATAACCGTTTGATATTCTGGATGCAATGGCTATTTCAGGCTTTTCGTAAGGCGCATAGCATACAAACAAACCATGGTCGGGGCTCGTTTTTGACTGCTGTGCGGTACCTGTTTTTCCGGCTACAGTAACAGGTAATTCGGCGTAGTATGACATATCTGTCACAACTCTTCTCATACCATCATGAATGGCATTCCAATAAGACTCATCCATCTCGATAGTGTTTCTGACTTCAGCACTGCATTCCTTAATCAAATTACCTTCTCTGTCAGTAATCTTATCAAGTAATGACAAATTATAAACTGTGCCGCCGTTGGCAACGCTTGTTACATATCTTGCAAGTCCAACTGTTGTAAATGAGTTGGTACCTTGTCCGATTGCAGAAGGAACCGAAAAGGCTTCTGTCAGAATTGGATTATACTCTTCTATTTCAACGCCGGATTTTTCACTTAAACCGTATAAATCGGCATATTTGTTAAGCTTTTCAACACCAAGGTCTGAACTGTACATTCCTTTATCATCAAGACTCAATTTATAACCTACGTTATAAAAGAATACGTTACAAGACTTATTGATGGCACCGCTGACATTCAACGCACCGTGAGAACCGGGCCAAACCCAACATTTATGGGTATCGGTGGTTACTTCAAAAGAGCCTGTACATGTTATAAGCGAATGAGTGTTTATAACTCCTTCACAAAGTCCGGCGGTTGCAGACACCATCTTATATGTCGAACCCGGAGCTGTACGTTGCTGTGTGGCGTAATTAATAAGCGGCTTTGACAAGTCTGAATTTACCTTTTTTAAATAAGCGGCATCGGCACCGTTTGCAAGGAAATTATTATCGTATGATGGATAAGAAACCAAAGCCATCACTTTTCCTGTATTAACATTTGTAATAACCAAGGATGCACTGTAAGGTTCAAGAGCCAATTGCGCAGGAGTTATTTCAAGGTTTTCGATTCTTGTAATCATAAATTGGAAAGGAGAAATTCGGCCTGCATCCCATGCAGCCTTTTCTTCTTCACTTAATGTAATAATCCCTTGATCCAATAAGCAATTGCATATCTGTTTTCCTTTAATGGCATCATTTTTAATGATGTATTTATAGATTTTTCTGTCAAATTCTTTATCGACGGAAAGCTTATCAATAATCTTATTTACAATCTCTTCGTATATTTCATTTGACTGGGAGTACGCCTCATCAAGTTCCAGCGAATCTGAATCAATCCAGTTTTGAGAAATGGCATAATTAATGTATTCGCTTAAACTGATTGTTTCATCAACTGCCCATGCTTTATATGTTTTATCAGAGTATACGATTTTACTTGATAATAAAATCTTATTGTCAATAAGAAGATCTTCTACATGGTTTTCATATACTTTATATTCCGTAGTAAGCTTATTGTAAGGAGTCTTTTTATCGGTAAGCTCTGACTTTATTCTCTCCAATACATCTGCTTTTTTATTTAAGAAAGCATTATAAATTTCTTTTTCTGTATCTGTGGCATCATCCGCACTTAAATGATCGATATTTATAATCTGGTTATTAAACATAGAGTAATAAACATCGTAAATAGGAATCATTATATCTGAAGCGGATGAGTTTTCTCTCGGAATGTACTCTTTTGCATTAATAATCTTTTTAAGCAGGATACCTGCCAGCTTTTGTTCCAAAATGTTATATGTAGCTTCCTGAAGCTTAGAATCAATGGAAAGATATACATCATTTCCTGCAGTTGCTTCCACATAATCCTCTGAAGAAATAACTTTACCTGTAGTATTTACATAGATTGTTTCGGAACCCTTTTGACCTCTTAGCCAAGACTCCATACTTCTTTCAATACCGGTTTTACCGATAATATCATTTAAGGAATAGGAATCGTCTTTTAAAGAGTATGTTGCAAGTTCATCTGAGTTAATCTTACCTGTATAACCTACAATCTGAGCGGTATACTTTCCGTTAGGATACACTCTTATTGTATCTTCCGAAATATTTACACCGCGTAAAATATTTGAATTTTCGTATATAACTGCAACGGTTTTATC
>JAILCK010000191.1 GCA_024680435.1 Lachnospiraceae bacterium | reverse complement strand
ATCTGCTGAAGTAAGAAAATAACTGCCATCCATACAAGCTGGTCGTTTCCGCCGATTGTCTTAATAATCTTTTTAAAGCTAACCTTTGGAGCAGGTGTATCCATATCGCTTCTGTTTTCTTTGGCTCCAAAAAGTGTAAATAGAATAAACAAAGGAGCAAGCACTGCGATAATTAAAGCAATACGTCCGTATGCTGTCTTTGAGTTTCCTCCAAGAGCCAGGGAACCTGCGGTAAACATAGGGATGCAGATACCTGCAAGAATGCCTCCGATACCAGCAAAAAGTGTAGCACGAGCAGTAAGCTTGTTTCTCATATCGCCGTCTTTTGAAAGCGCAGGAATCATTCCCCAGTAAGAAATGTCGTGCATTGTATATGCGATTGAATAGCTAAAGTAGATAACTCCAAAGAAAACGATGAAGCTGTTTCCCTCCAAATTTGTGTTAAACACAAGGTAAATAACTACGCTTGTAAGTAAGATACCGCTTAAAAGCCAGGGCTTAAACTTACCGTACTTACTTCTTGTTTTTTCAATGATGTTACCCATGATAGGATCGTTAAGGGCATCAAATACTCTTGCTGCCACCATAATTGCTGTGATTGCGGCAAGCTGTCCGTGGGTAAGCTGCTTTGTGTAGAGAATAAAGAGCATTACGTAGTTTGTGAAAAGAGCGTAAACCATATCTCTTCCCACTGTTCCCAAGGGATAAAAGAGAAGGTTTTTCTTTTCCTGTTTGGTGTTCATAATAATTCCTCCGTTTTTAGTTTTTGCTATACTAATCGATTGCTTCGATAAAATACATTCTTGAGGCAAAATCCTGGAAAAGCCTTGTTTCCCCGTCAAAGCCGGTGCCTCCGAAAGCCTGGGCAAGCTTAATGCCCGCATTATTTAATGTGCGTCCCTTTAAAATATAATCTTCCGTTTCTCCATCCATTTTTACAAACCTAGCTATGGTTTTATGAAGGATTGAATCCTGCTTAACATGAATGGGTGCCACCATATTAACCAAAGATCCAAACTGCATAAGATTATGCTTTAAAGAAACATTATAGACATGATAGGTGGTATCTTCATTAAGCCCTATTGTTCTAAGCTTTTTGTAATAAGCATTTGGCTTACAAAGGTCTTCCCATACCATGGATACCGCTTTCTTTTTATCTTTTGAAACAACGCTCCACTGCCTATCGCCCGTTCTGTAAAAGTCCCCGTTAAAGAACACTTCTCTCCATTCTTTGTAAGAAGAAACCTGAGCGATTACCTTATCAAACTCTTCTTTTGAAAGCTCGCATAAATTAAGCTCATATCCAAGCACTCCGAAGGCTGCCACGTTAAACCTTGTTTCTATGGGAGTGTTTCTAAGGGTTTGATGGTTGGGGCAGGCGCTTACGTGGGCTGTTACGGTAGACAAAGGATATCCGTAACTGTAGCCTTCCTGAATTGCGCACCTCTGATGTGCATCCGTATCATCGCTTCCCCAGATTTGAGGGAAATAAGATAACATGCCAAGGTCAAAGCGATTGCCGCCTGAAGCACAGCCTTCAAACAAAATATCGGGAAACTCTTTCATGAGCGTATCTAACACTCGATAGAGTCCTAAGTAATATCTGTGAAGGGTCTCTCCCTGCCTTTCTTTATCAAGGGCCTTTGAATAAACATCCGTAAAGGTCCTGTTCATATCCCATTTTACATAGTTGATTCCTTCGATTGAAAAAACCTTTCTCATAGAATCAATCACATATTGAACCACTTCTTCCTGTGTTAAATCAAGAATCATCTGATTTCTTCCAAGAGAGTTTTCTCTACCGGGAATCGTCATGGCGTATTCGGGATGAGCCCTGTATAAATCACTGTTTTCATTGATCATTTCAGGCTCCACCCAGATCCCAAAATCCATGCCTAACTCGTGCACCTTCTTTGCAAGATGCTCTACGCCTTGGGGCAGTTTCTTTTTATCAACCACCCAGTCGCCTAAGGATGAAGTATCGTCGTTTCTGTCCTTAAACCAGCCGTCATCCATTACAAAAAGCTCGATGCCTGCTTCTTTACCCTTTTTGGCAAGGCTT
>JAILCK010000182.1 GCA_024680435.1 Lachnospiraceae bacterium | reverse complement strand
CATAGAGAGGTATTATGTGATGCGCAGCAAGTACCTTCTTACTATGAAGGAGGAGATAGTTATTATATGGAATCACAATTTAGAAGAGGTATTCTCGACGCGTGTGTGTTGGCAGTGTTGGAGCGCGGCGAATCATACGGGTACCAACTGGTAAAGGACATAAGCCAGTTTATTGATATTACGGAATCAACACTGTATCCGATACTTAAAAGACTTGAAGCATCAAACCAGTTAGAGGTATTTACGCAAGAGCATAACGGTCGGTTAAGAAAGTATTACAGGATTACGGCGGCGGGTAAAGAAAGAATCACGCAGCTAATGTCAGAGTGGGAAGAGATAGTTAAAGTTTATCAATTTATTCAAAAGGAGAGATGTGAAAGTCATGAGTAAGCAGGAATTTTTGGACGGATTAAGAACCGAACTTCAAAAAGCTTCGATTGCTAACATAGATAACATGGTTGAGTATTACGACGAAATGATTTGCGATCGAATTGAAGACGGAATGAGCGAGGAAGCAGCCGTAGCGGATGTTGACTCAATCGAAGAAATCGTAAACAATGCGATGCTTGATAAGCCTGTTACGGCACTTGTTAAAGAAAGAGTTGTAAAGAGCCGTGAAAAAGCAAAGAATAACGGCACTCAGGTTTTGTGGATTGTGCTTGCGGTTTTGGGATTCCCGGTATGGTTCCCTATAGGAATTGCACTTTTGGCCATCGTATTTTCTTTGTACGTTGCAATATGGGCAGTGGTTATTTCAATATTTGCAGTGCTTTTAGGTTTAGTGGTTGCAGGCCTTGCATGTTTGGCA
Organism: Lachnospiraceae bacterium; assembly: GCA_024680435.1. Lineage (GTDB taxonomy): Bacteria > Bacillota > Clostridia > Lachnospirales > Lachnospiraceae > UBA1258. The sequence goes on along the minus strand of JAILCK010000182.1, from coordinate 1,307 downwards.
GCGCCTTTTATAGCAATATTCTCGGGTGGCTTTACGGCAGCAAGCACAGTTGCTTCAATCGGTATAGCGTTCTTGCTTTTCGGTATTGTGTCACTTCTTTGGAAGCCAATCGTTGCTTTGGCAAAGAGCTGTTGCGATGCGGTAGTTAAGCTTGGAAGATCTATAAAGAAAGCGATTATTAAAAAATAAGAGGGAGATTTGAGTGAAATGAAAAAGAGCAGCATGATTGGCGGAATATTAATCGCCATCGGAGTATTGGCAATTGTTATTTCTTTTGCCATGGCAGGATGCAAATTTAAGAATTATATCAGTGAAGGAAAGAACAGTTTTGTTCACACAAGCGAAGAATTTGTAGAAAAAGAATATACAGCCAAGGCTGATATTGATAAGCTTGTTGTAGACGGCTCATCCGATGCGGTTAAAATTGTAACCGGCAATGTTGATAAAGTGGAAGTTGTGTACTATGAATCAGTGACACAGAAGTATGATATTACCGAAGAAAACGGTACACTTAAAATCACAAGAAAAGAAAATCAGGGCGTACAGATTGAATTCTGGTTTGACTTTGATTTTAAAGATTACATAATGACCGTAACACTTCCTAAGGACTTTGACGGTGAAATCAATGCAGATTATTCATCGGGTGCAGTTAATGTAAAGGGCGTAAATACAGAAAAGCTTACCGTTAAATGTACATCGGGAGCAATCAACGTTGAAGACGTTAATGTAAAAGAGGATGCGTTTATTAAGGCTTCATCAGGAGCCATTAACGTAAACGGAGTAACTGCAAAGGATTTTGATTGTGAAGCTTCATCAGGAGCCGTAAACGTTGAAAACGTTGAATGCGACGAATTTAACTCAAGTTGTAATTCAGGCTTTCTTAGACTTTCTGATATAAATGCCGAGAATGTTGAATTTCAGGCTACATCCGGAGAAATCATTCTTACAAGAATCGATGCAGAAAAGGCAATTAAAGGAAAGTGTACATCCGGCGATATCAAAGGTACAATAGTAGGAAAAGAAGCTGATTTTTCGATTATCGCAGACACCACATCAGGTTTTTGCAACTTAAATAATTCAAGAAGCGGTGACAAGACTTTGGACCTTGAAGCAACAAGCGGAGACATCAGTATTCGTTTTGAAAAATAGGTGTTGACAAGTATTTACCGATATGATATTTTATCTAAGTACGTTTAGTACATAAAGCAGAGTATCCGCTCTCACCCCGTGGCAAAAGGCTTAACGGTGGTTAAGATTTAAATATCTTATATATATGATATTTGATTTTAAAGTGGATACCAATGTGT
>JAILCK010000175.1 GCA_024680435.1 Lachnospiraceae bacterium | reverse complement strand
GAAGGCATCTCTTTAACGTCTTCGCCATCTTCGATAAGAGGCTTATAATCAATAACTTCAAAGATTCGCTCTGCTCCTGCAATATTTGTAATCATCTGATTGTACATATCGCCAAGGTTTGAAATAGGCTGCCAGAAGACTGCAATGTAGGTTCCGAATGCTAAAAGAGTACCGATTGAAAGATTATCGATTCCTACAATCTTTGTTCCTACATAATACATTGCAAAAGTACTTATTGCCCAGCAAATTTCGATGCAAGGGTTGTAAAAATCATTAATTCTTACAGCTTTTAAAAAGCTCTTTTTATGCTCGCCTATAAGCTCGTCGAAGCTATCTAACACTTCTGATTCGGCAGAGTATGATTTAACAACTCTGATACCTGCTATTGTTTCATGGACATAAGCGCTTACGTTTGATGATTTCTTTCTTACAACAGCCCAGTTTCTGTGGCATCTGTTTTCCAAAAAGTTGATGCCAAGAAGTAACAAGGGAAAGCCTGCCATAGCGGGAATTGCCAGGCGGTAATCTTTTATCATCATTACAACAACAATTGAAACAAGCAATATTCCGTCGGGAATAAGGGTAAGCACGAAGCTTTGCAACACGTTTTTAAGTGAGTTAACATCGGCAATTACTCTTGATAGAATTTTGCCTGTAGGTTTTGAATCAAAAAACTTAAAGTCCAAAAGCTGAAGATGATCGTAAATATCGGCTCTTATGTTTTTGATTGCATTGTTACAAACCTTTGCCATTATATGCATTCTTATCTTCACTAAGATAATCCACACAATATTTATTGAAAGGCCTACAGCAACTAACTTAATAAGACCTTCATAGTCCTTCTTTGTGATATAGTCATCAACGGCTGCTTCAATAAACAAAGGGTTTATAATACTTACGGCCACGCAATAGGCCATTATTAAAAGCACTATAGCGATTTCTTTTTTAAAGGGCAGAAGATAGGAGAGCATACGCTTAATGGTAACGCTTTTTTTGACGTCTCTTGATAGTTCGTCTTCCTTAAAGGAGTTGACTGCCATAATTACGCCTCCTTTCTTTGTGCAAATTCAGGTTCTCCGTACTGTGAAACATAAGTCTCATAGTAAAGACCGAATTTGTGAAGTAATTCATCGTGAGTACCGCGCTCTTTAATCTTACCGTCTTCCAAGACGATGATTTCATCAGCATTTTTAACGGCGCTGATTCTGTGCGCGATAATAATTTTAGTTACGTTTTTAAAGCCCTCAAGGGTCTTTTGGATTTCTCTTTCTGTTTCCATATCCAAAGCGGAAGTGGAGTCATCCATAATTAAAATAGGTGTTTTCTTTGCAAAAGCTCTTGCAATACTGATTCTTTGCTTTTGTCCACCGGATAGTCCCACGCCTCGTTCACCGATTATGGTTTCATATTCATCATCCATCTTTTCGATAAACTCGCTTGCGCAAGCCTTTTTGGATGCTGATTTAATGGTGGGAGCTGTGATGTTCTTTTTATCGCCCATTTTGATGTTTTCAGAAATGGTATCTGAGAACAAGAAAACATCCTGCATGATTAATGACATGCTGCTTCTTAACTGCTTTAAAGAAAGGTCTTTAATGTTTACGCCGTCAAGGTAAATTCCCCCATCCGTAGAATCATAAAGTCTTGTAAGTAAGGATACGATAGAAGTCTTTCCGGCTCCTGTGGCACCCATTATTCCAAGAGTCTTTCCACTCTTTAAATCAAAGCTTACGTCTGAAAGAATTTCATGCATATCCTCTTTGTGGAAAGAAACATTTTTAAATTCTATGTTTCCCTTTACCTTATCAAGTAAAACGGGAGATTCAGGCTCCACAATTGAGGCTTTCTCGTCATATATCTTTTTGATCTTTTTGTAAGAAGCAATTGCGCTTGCAAAGCTGTTAGTAAGCCATCCAAGCATTTCCATGGGCCAAAGAATGTTTTGTGAGTATGCAACATACGCGGATACTTCACCAAGTGTCATCTTTCCCTTAATAAAGAAAATGCCACCGATTAAAAGAACAAGGAACAATACAACCTTTGAAATAAACTGAAAGAAAGGATAGTACTTTACAAAGGTTTCTGTTTCTTTGATTCCAAGCTCACAATATTTTTCGTTGTGTTCTTTAAACTTCTTTATTTCATGTTTTTCTCTTGCAAATGCCTTTACCGTACGGATTCCCGCAATGTCTTCTTCGGCGGTAGTATTCAGTACGGCGTTTTCTTCTGAAATATCGTCATAAACTTTATCAAGTTTCTTTTCTAAAACAATGGCTAAGGTTGCGCAAATGGCCATTGCGGTTACAGGCACGATAGCCAAAACAACATTTAGCCTTGCCATGCAATAAACGATGATTATGGTATGCACCGTTACTTCGATAAGTAACATTGTGACATAGGAGAGTGCATCCCATATTCTGTCAATGTCATCCTTTATTCTGGCCATTATTTCGCCTGTGTTGTTTTTGTCAAAGTAGATCGTGTCTAAGTGCGTTACGTGCACAAAAAGATCTCTTCGTAAAAGGCAGGTTATATTAACAGACACATAGTCAAAAATGTATTCTTTAATATACTGAAGGCTGAACCTTCCGACTCCGATGAGAAGAATTCCGATAAGCATAATGTCAAGCTTACTAAAATTCCTTCCAAGTATGACATCGTCAACAATATGACGAGTGATTTGGGGCGATATCATATCGATAGAAACCGAAATCAGCAGGGCAAGAACAGCTGCCACAAAGTGAAAACGATATTTTTTTAAGTAGTCTTTTAGTTTGAATTTGTTAGTAATTTTAATCCCCTCCTAATCATTTTCCGAACAGATTTCTTTGAAAATGCGCAAAAAAACGGCGGTTGATATACAACCGCCGTAAAATGCCTAAGTTTGCTGATTTGTTTATACAGTGATACACCGAATAATCAAACAGTTAATACCTGTCCGGAGGTTGAGCTAATGATAGTCTTATTGTTTAAAGTATTAAATCTCGCCGCGAAAATCATAGTTTTTACCTCCTTTTTTCATATTTGATTTCATCGAGCTAAACCCAAGATATCGCGAATAAAATATATTGTCAACCCCCTTTTTTTGTTCTAAAGTTAAGAAAGAGGGTAAAAACATGATTACTTTATTGGTAAAGCTTTTTGTAAAAAATCCCGAAGATGTAAGAAATCCAAAGGTAAGAGAGCACTACGGAATTGTGTGCGGGGTATTTGGCATATTTTTAAACATTTTGCTATTTTCTTTTAAATACTTTGTGGGCGTAATAAGCGGTTCAATAGCTATTACAGCTGATGCATTTAACAATCTTTCCGATGCAGGATCATCTCTTGTGTCAATCATCGGATTTAAGATGGCGGGTCAAAAACCCGACATGAAGCATCCCTTTGGACATGGAAGAATTGAGTATTTATCGGGACTTATAGTTTCAGCTGCGATAATAGTAATGGGGTATGAAATTTTAAAAGATTCTGTTTTAAAGATTCTTCATCCCGAAGAAATCACATTTTCGTATATTACGGTTATTGTGCTTTCGGTTTCTATTCTTGTAAAAATCTATATGGCACTTTACAACAAAAAGATAGGCAAAAAAATAGATTCATCCGCACTTTTGGCCACATCCCAAGACTCACTTTCAGACACGATTTCAACACTTGCCGTATTAATATCTACGTTACT
>JAILCK010000173.1 GCA_024680435.1 Lachnospiraceae bacterium | reverse complement strand
GATATTTACTTTTGATCTTTCGATTCCTCGAAGGGCCATTGGAATATTTAAAGTCATAACGTGAGCATAAATCAGAACATAGAAAATATACGCAAGGCGCTGTAGTTTCTTCCACTTTTTGGGATCCATTTTTCTTCTTATCTTTTTAAAAGAAGTGATGAACAACGGTATCATAATCAACAACATTGTATATGAAAATATCCCCGCTATTAACTGGTTGGTGGGCAAAGCTGCCTTAGGGGTTGAAACTTTTGTTAAGTATGATTTTGAGTAAGCAAAATTGTGTCCTAAGGTAAGTATTGAAGCTATAATAGAGAGCTCACCTCTTAATGGCATCAAAAGCTTCATGGCTTTTGAGCCATTTTTAAATGTGGCAGCATACATTACCAGCACGAAAAGCCCGGTACCGAAGGCTGCCCTGTCAAAGAGGGGATAAATATACTCACCAAAAAAACCGCTGAAGGATATCCCAATCCATTTTAAAACAGCAACGGCAAGGGATAATCCAACGGAGCCTAAGTAGAAAACTACAGGGTTCTTTTTAAGCGGTTTTTTAAGAATCAGGACAAACAATATTGCCGTGAGTATAGATATTGCAAATACCATGGCAATACCAATCCTTTCTGTTATTTATTTAGAATGATTAGTGTTTCTTTTCACCTTTATCTTCTGAAGGTGCAACTTCTGTGATGTTTACATTGATGGTTAAGTCAGGGTAACCTGCTGATATAATCTTTACTTCATAGTCGCCGACTTCCTTAAACACTCTTGAAAGAGTCTTGTCTGCGGAACCGTCTTCTGTAATGATTCTGGCGCCACGCTTTCCGGAGCCTGCTACTTCTTCACCATTAACAACATAGCCGGTAATATTCTTTACATATGCAGAAAACTCTTCGTCAGAAGCTGAATCGTCTTTCTTTACGCCATCTTCAGCTGCAACTGCTACAGCTTTATCGGTTGAAAGAACGAAGGACTGAGAGTAAGGGGCATATACACCATTCTCATCAGAAACGGTGAGAGTGTAAGCACCTGCGAGTATGGATTCCCATGTAATCTTTTCACCATCACAGCTGATTGCTTCGTTATCTACGCTAAATGATGCACTGTAGTCTTCAGGGAAACCTGTTAAAGAAAAAGTGGTTTCTTTATCTGAAACAGCAGCATCTTTAATATCTATTGTATTATCAAATTTGAGAGGAAGATATAGGTCTGTAGTAATAACCTTTACACCATCTTTTGTATATAAAGTGATTTCATCGATTGTTTTGCCGGGCATGTCTGAGTAAGGGGCAAAAACAACTTCGTTGCCATGAGGCTCTTTATAGTTTTCGGTTGTAGCAAAAGCTATTTCAAAACCACGCCAGATGTTTTCAAGGCTTCTGAAACCGTATGACTTTCCGTCTGTTGTGTGAACGGAAGCTGCTAATACGGTCTGCTCTGAGAGTGATTCGTCCATATCAATTTCGTAGTCACCCCAGTGGGTATCAGTATTAACGGATACTTCCATATTGAGAGATTCAGCTTCGCCTTCATATTTTCCAAAGCTGTATGAACCGTCTTCTTTTACTGAAAGTGTCTTGTAGTTTGAAGGAACATCGCTAAGCTCAACATATGAGTAGTCAGCAGCGCTATACAAAGCAGCTTCTTCATTTACTTTTAAGCTTTCGTCTAAGGTAATGTCACTAGAAACTAAAACGGGGAAAGATACACCCAAGATTTTACTGTTATCTTCAGGATGGTATGTGCCGCTTGTAAGATTTTCGTTGGAAGGTTTGTTCATTGTGGCACTGCTAACAGCATCCACATTTTCTCCACCTTCAAATTCTGATGCGAAGAAATCGCTGTAAGGGATATTCATTAAAACAAAGCTGCCATCGATTTTAACTTCGGGCGCTTCGGCTGTAACTTCTTCTGAAATTTCGGTTGAAGAAACTGAAGCTTCTTCAGCCTTATTGCCGCAAGCGGTTAATGATAAAGCCATAATTGCGGTCAAGGCAATTGAATAGATTTTCTTTCTCATAATAAATCCTCATAACCCATTTTACCCATAAGGTAAATGGTCCTTTCTGTATTAGTGGTTAGCAAATGCTAACTATCGGCCGATGGATTTACTATATCATAAGAAATGAATTTTAAAATAGAATAATTCAGACAAAGAAAAACGATTTGCGAATAAGTAATTAGGCAAATTACATAAAAATGCATGAAAAAAACAGCCTTGGATAACCAAGGCTGTCTTCGTATCATTAATTATTCTTCTGAAATAGCTCCTACAGGGCACTGACCTGCGCAAGAACCGCAAGAAATGCAAGTGTTAGGATCGATTTCGAACTTAGAATCGCCTGCAGAGATAGCGCCTACAGGACACTGAGATTCGCAAGAACCGCATGATACACATGAATCACCAATAACAAACGCCATTTTAAAACCTCCTTAATAATCATAAACTCATCGCATTTATTCTAATATAGATTTACCAAATTAACAAGAGATTATTGCTTATCTGCCAATTCGGCACGTCTTTTTTTGATTCCGTCGAGGATGACCTGCTTCTTCTCAAGAAGGATTTTCTTATCCATAGGCGGAACACCTTTTAAGGGATAGTCGATACCTAAGTTTTCATACTTAACTTCACCCATGTTGTGGTAGGGAAGCACGTCCAAAGCCTTAAGCATCTTTAAACCACCGATAAAGTAGCCAAGTTTGAAAAGGTATTCGTCATCGTCTGTAATGCCGGGCACTACAACGTGGCGAATCCAAGTTTCTATATTTTTATCACTAAGATATTGTGCAAAGGCAAGGATGTTTTCGTTGGACTGTGAAGTAAGCTCTTTGTGATGCTCGTTATCAATGTGCTTAATATCAAGCATTACAAGATCCGTTACCTTCATAAGGCGGTCAAATTTAGCCATAATTTCCGGGCTCTTTGGATTGAATGTTATTCCCGAAGAGTCAATGCATGTATGGATTCCCTTTGCCTTCGCCTTTTCAAATAATTCAATTACAAAATCAATTTGAAGAAGAGGTTCTCCTCCGGTTACTGTGATACCGCCGCCGTTATAGAAACCCTTATTTCTTTCATATTGTTCAATGATATAGTCAGAATCCGTTAACGTACCGGCATTTGGTGCCCATGTGTCAGGATTGTGACAATATTTACATCTCATGGGGCATCCTTGTAAGAATACAACATATCTTACTCCGGGGCCGTCTACTGTTCCGAAACTTTGCAATGAATGAACTCTGCCTTGCATAATATACCTCGTAGTTTTTTTCTGTTTAAAAAGGGCTCGGTTACTACCGAGCCCTCTTGAGCATCTTGATCTAGATTAGATTGCTTCGTGGAATGTACGGGAGATAACGTCTGCCTGCTGTTCAGGTGTTAACTTAATGAAGTTAACTGCGTATCCTGATACACGAATTGTAAGCTGAGGATAGTTCTCAGGATGTGCCTGTGCATCAAGAAGAGTTTCTCTGTTAAGTACATTTACGTTAAGGTGATGTCCACCCTTTGTTACATAACCATCAAGTAATGAAACAAGGTTTTCAACCTGCTGTTTGTTTGCTGCTGCCATAGTATTTTCCTCCTTTGTTATTCGTAAGAATCCAATCCCTGATGCAATGTAGGAACACTGCATGCAAGGGGGGTTCTGGAGCAATCGGTGCATCCCATGGTCTGTACCGATTTAGATTGGTTTGCTTTGGCGTCATAATCAACATTTACATGGCCGACGCCATTGGCCATTCCTTTGTCAAGCATCTCTACGAGATCGTTAATCATCGCCTCGTTGTCCATAGAACCACCTCCTGTCGTGATTTTTTACTTTAATTATTTGTTCAAGTCGATATCAATATCGCCTGCGAATACTTTATCTTCCTTACCAAGTGCTCCGGGGATAATAGTGAAGGTATTGGAAATACCATCCTGTGAATCCATGAAAGGAAGCTTAGCAACTGAAGAAAGTGATGCAACTGCACCGTGAGTATCACGCTGATGCATAGGGTTAGCACCGGGAGCGAAAGGCTGTCCTTTTCTACGTCCGTCAGGTGTGTTACCTGTTGCCTTACCATATGTTACGTTAGATGTAATTGTAAGAACTGACATTGTAGGGAATCCATCTCTGTAGGTGTGATGTCTTCTGATCATTGTCATGAACTTGTGAACTAATTCTGTAGCGATTGAGTCTAC
>JAILCK010000184.1 GCA_024680435.1 Lachnospiraceae bacterium | reverse complement strand
GACATCATCCGATTACGATACTTTTAAGACAGAACTACTAAAGCACTTTTCATTTATTGAACATGGCCTTACACCTGATATTAAGGTAAGGCCCGATAAAGATTTAAATGTAATTAAAGCAGTTTTTGAATGTGTTATCCCCGGCACCAGCAAAGCAAAGGGCATGAGGAAACTTTGCGAGTACCTTGGAGCCGATATGGAAGATACTTTTGCATTCGGTGACAGCAACAACGATTTAGAGATGATTGAAGCTGCAAAAGTGGGAATCGCCATGGGAAACGGCACTAAGGAAATTAAAGAAGCCGCAGACTACATTACAGACGGAATTTGGGAAGATGGAATAGAAAAAGCACTTAAACACTTTGGATTGATATAGTTATAATAATGATATGAAAGAAAAGACAAAAGAAATCTTACTTAGGATGGAAAAAGAATATGGGCGTGATTTAACCTGCTATCTTAATCATGACGACGGATGGCAGTTACTCATTGCCACCATCATGAGCGCTCAGTGCACCGATGCAAGAGTTAATGAAGTAACAAAGGTGCTTTTTAAAAAGTATCCTTCAATTGAGGCTCTTGCGGCAGCAGATTTAAAAGAACTTGAAAAAGACATCCATTCGGTAGGCTTTTATCATAACAAGGCAAAAAACATAATAGGATGCTGCGCGGCTTTAATGACAAGATTTAACGGGGAGCTTCCACACACCATAGAAGATTTAACTAGCTTACCGGGAGTGGGAAGAAAGACTGCAAACGTCGTCAGAGGAAATATCTTTAAAGAGCCCTCGGTTGTGGTTGATACCCACGTTTTAAGGATTTCAAATAAGCTTGGACTTGTAAAAACCGATGACCCCGTAAAGGCTGAGTTTGCTTTGATGAAAGAAGTAGACAAGGAATACTGGCTTTATATAAATCATTGGTTTATAGCGCTGGGAAGGACCATTTGCAAGGCCCCTACACCTAAGTGTGAAGAATGTTATTTAAAGGACATTTGCCCTACATATAAAAGGAAAAAATGAATTCATACATTTCAATTGATTTAGAGACCACAGGTCTTAATCCAAAACTAGATAAGATAATTGAGATAGGCGCAGTGAAAGTAATCGACGGAGAAGCGGTCGATACTTTTTGCGCCTTTTTAAATCCGGGAAGAAAGTTAGATGATAGGATTATTGAACTTACAGGAATCACACAAAAGGAAGTCGATTCAGCAAAAGAAGCCAAAGACATAATCCCTTCACTTGTCGAATTTATAGGAGATTTGCCTCTTCTTGGCCATAGAATCATGTTTGACTATTCTTTCTTAAAGCATGCAACAGTAAACTTAAACATTCCATTTGAGAAAACCGGAGTGGACACATTAAAGATTTCAAGAGCTTGCTTTTCCGAGCTTCCAAGCAAGAAGCTTACAGCCATGTGTGAGCACTATGAGATAGTGTATGATGCCCACAGAGCATATAACGACGCAGAAGCCACGTCAAAGCTTTATCAGTATCTTAAGCGTGATTTTGAAGGAAAATATCCGGAGCTCTTTACACCTGAAGCCTTGATTTATAAAGCAAAAAAAGAAAGCCCAATAAGGCCTTTGCAAATAAAGAAAATCGAAACCCTTCTTGAACGCTACAAAATAGAGTGCCCTTATGACTTAACTAAAATGAGCAGAAATGAAGCTTCAAGATATATAGATATTCTGCTGGCTAAGTGTGGGAATGGGAAAAATAGAGATATAACTTAAAACATGTTAAGGTAGATGGAAAATGTTTAAAATAAATTGGGTAATAACTGATAATTTAGAGAACGTAGAGCTTGAGGATTTTTTGTTAAATTGGAATGGAATATACGGTTTTTTTTCGTTAACAGTCAATAACGAATTGCTGGGTTTCTGCCCCGCAGATTTTTCTGATGGATTTGAAGGAGATGAAAATGTTTTATTCTGGTTAACGGAATTAGAGAAAATGTTAGAACGAATAACTCTTAATGAGAAGTATAAAATTCCATTGCTTTCGATGAATTTATGCAGTATTTTGTTTGAAAAAAGTGATGAAGTGATGGTAAGCCTTATTGATGAAAGGGCGAATAAGCCATTATGGAGAGAAAAAATCTGTTTTGATGAGTTGGAAGCAGAGGTGGTCAATAGCAGGCTCAAATTTATTAATTGCATCAGACAGATAAATACGAAATTAGCACTAGCTTTAATGAATCCCTAACCCCGGCCCCAGAGTTCATTAAATCGTAGGGAGGATGGAGTAATTAATGAGTAATAAAGATGAAATTAGAGTCTTGGCGATTGCAATTGGCATATTGGATGCGTTAAAGCAAGGGACTATAAATGTTGAATTTGCTGAAAAGAACATTTTTGCCCCTAAATATGTAAAAGAATTGAAAGAGAAAAAATGCAATGGTGAAATAATCAAGATTATCGAAGAAGGATGTGAGTTAGAAGATATAGAGTCTTTAATACCGCAAAAATTAGCCAATAACATTGAGATATTAGAGAAAAAAGCTTTAGAGTTGTTAAAAATGTATGAGTTCTAGTATGAAAGCGGACAGTGTACTGGAATGGTAACCCAAAAAGGAAAAATAATTGAGCCATGAAAATAGACCTGTATGATGATTTGAAATATAGTATTATTCTTTAAGTTCCCCATGGGAACATCGATTATTATACTGATATAAATATTAAATTACGCACAGACAGTGAGGCACTAGTCCTTTTCGATGATAATTTACTGTATTTAAAAAATATAGTTGATTATTATAAATCAGGGGTTCCAGAGTTAGGTGGAGAGATTGAAGAAAAGAAAATAGGTATGTTGTTCAATGATTATCATAAGTGCATTCATGAGGACAAAAAGGACGCGAATATTATATTAAATGGCAAGGGAGAATGGATAGGTGAGAAGTACTGTTGCTTTAATAGTATTAACTATGCTTCTTGGCTTTTTAAACATAATGGTATGATAGTTTTTAAAGTAACACCTTTATTTACCAATTTCGAGAAGGATGATTATAAAAAAAGGTACACTGAATTTAAGCGAAACTACAAAGATGTTATTAGTTTGAAACTTGATGCTTTTACTTTAAAAGGGATAGGGGATAAGGTTCTTAAATTTTATCAAGACCATTACAAGTCCCATTCCTAAAACAAGGGGGAGAGTATTGGAATTATATGGAGATGTAAGATAATGCAACGCAACATGAGATTGGGTCGAGTGTTTAACTGTGAGCCTGTTTCATCAACAAAAGAATTATCACCGTTAGAGAAATGGTATAACGAATTGCTTGAAAAGACAGAATCACAATTGACAATTAGTGATGTAATGAAGATGATCAGGCAAAATGTCTTTTTGGAAATAGCGGTAGGAAGAGCAATGGTATATTTGAAAAAAGACACATTTATTGGTGAAATGTATGAAGGTGAATTACTTGATAAGATTTCAAAGTTAGATAAAAGAATTTTGGGTCGATACATAAACGACCTAAAAGAGATAATTATTACGTGCAGGCAGGAATGTATAACGCATGAATGGGGGTACGAGGGAGAAAAGGAAGAGATAGATAAAGTGCTAAATCTTATAGATAAAAAGATTAATGGGTAATGAATGGACCACTAACAGATATGTACCCTCCTTACTGGTTTGTCCAGTAAAGAGGGTACATATCACTTAATTAGGAGGTAGTAATGTAATGGTGCAATGCTACAGCATTATTCTGTGGAAAAAAGCAGAAAAGAATGATAAATCTTTTAATCAAATAGCAGAAGATGCATTTTCAGTGCTAGAAGTTTTTAAAAACTTTTCATCGGAGTTTAGGCCAAATTATCTATCGGCTGCCTCAAAAAAAGAGGTCAGGGAGTTCGACTGGGATTATAATAGTTTCTATAGTTTGCTAAAAAGTGGCGTAAATAAAGAGGGAAAAGAGATTTTTAAAGATTTAGGTTATTCTGTTTCTTTTTTTTCTTCCAAAGAGGATGAAAAATCTTGTGGTATTAATCTGCATGTTGGCGCTAAAAACGAAAGATTATTGAATACGTTAATTGTTGATTTACCTATTTCTTTTGATATGTGCAAAGTAGAGAATGCAAAAATTATATATGATTTGTTTTCGGGACTTGTAAATGTCTTTAGACCTTTTTGGGGTTGTGTTTCTGACAACATACTATCTAAGAGATATAGACCG
>JAILCK010000063.1 GCA_024680435.1 Lachnospiraceae bacterium | reverse complement strand
GTACCTAAGAACTTTGCAACAAACAAGTTTGCGGGATCCTGGTAAACTGTCTGGGGAACGCCCATCTGCTGCACTACGCCGTCCTTCATAACAACGATTTCATCAGAAATGCTCATAGCTTCTTCCTGGTCGTGTGTAACGAATACGGTTGTAATCTTTGTTTCTCTCTGAATACGTCTGATTTCTTCTCTTGTCTGAAGTCTTAATCTTGCATCAAGGTTTGACAAAGGCTCGTCAAGAAGGAGTACTCTCGGCATTTTAACAAGTGCTCTTGCGATTGCCACACGCTGTTGCTGACCGCCGGAAAGCTCTGAAGGCTTTCTTTCAAGCAAACCGTCAAGCTGTACAAGCTTAGCAACCTCCATTGTTCTTTCAAGCATCTGCTCCTTTGTAAGCTTATCTTCACCCTTAAAGTTTTCCATGGGGAACATGATATTTTGCTTAACTGTCATGTGGGGGTAAAGTGCATAGTTTTGGAACACTAAACCTACGCCCCTGTTTTCGGGAGAAAGATTTGTTACATCATCTTCTCCGAAGAAAATCTTTCCTTCCGTAATCTTGTGAAGACCGCAAATCATAAATAATGTTGTTGACTTACCGCAACCTGAAGGACCAAGTAATCCGATAAGCTTACCATCGGGAATGGTAAATGAAACATTGTTTACCGCGGTAACTTCCGTCTTAATCTTTTTGTCTCTGTTTGGGAATCTCTTAGTTACATTCTCGAGTACTACTTTCATAAAGCCCTCTCTCATCCATTTCTTCTAATTTTTTTCTATACTCTTCTTTTGCAGTCACATCCTCAAATATCATCTGGCTCTTTTCATCAACACAAACCGTAGCCGAGATTAGGTCGTGAATAACCAGATTGCCTTGAGTCAATGCGCAAACCACAACTTGCAAAAGGAGCAATAAAATAAGTACTGCCGTACCTACCATTCCAATGTTAAAAAACACAATCATGTGTATCACAAATACGGGAACCATTGTTTCAATGGCGTATTTTCCAAGAATCGTCCTTGCAAAAAGCGAGGCTTTTCTTACTTTGGTATGATTGCTTTGCATAAGGCAGATGCCAAAAATTCTTTTTCCTATGGTGCGTCCGTCCTTTAAAACAATAGGAACAATAAACTCACACACTAAATATCCAAAAAAGAAACCTAAGGATAAAATCGTAAGTAATTTTTGCATCACTATATTATTTAGCCTTGTAATTTCTTCATCAGCGTATACAGCCTTTAAGTATTCTTCGTACTGAGCCTTAATTTCAGGGTCAGATTCGACTTTTACGGCATACTCTTCCGACGCTGAAACATTATACAAAGTCTGATAATATGAAGTTTTTTCTTCAAGCGCCTCCGCATCGGCGTCATACTTTACCAAATATGAGAAAAATAAGGAAAATCCCGTAACCACAATCGATAACACAATCAAGTCAAGGATGAGGGCCGAGATTCTCTTTAGCATGGGCGCTTTTTGTAAATCAAAAAACATAGATTAGCCTTTATTCTTTATAAGTAAAAATTGTTTTCTTTAAACTCTTTACAAATTGCATCCGCATCGGCAATCAAAGCCTTCATTTCGGACTTGCTGTATACTGTGCCACCGGCAGCTTTTGCGTGTCCGCCGCCGTGATATTTATTTCCAAGTTTATCTACCGTTGTAAATCTTGAGCGAAGCCTTACTCTGATTGAACCGTCCTCGTTGTCGATAAACGCTAGCCAGATAATTGAACCCTTTATTTCGCTTAACATAGAAACCACATTGCTTGCCTGCTCGTGGTTTAAGTTAAATTTCTTTTGCATCTTTTTATCTACATAAATGTATGCAACGCCGTTTTCAGTAATCTGCATCTTTCCAAATACGTAGGACTGGAACTTATAATAGTCAAATTCTTCAAGATAAAGCCTTGCAAACAAGGTATCCATATCGATTCCCTGATCAAGGCAAACAGCCGCAAGTCTCAAGGTATCTCCGGATGTTGAATCATATTTAAATCTTCCTGAATCCGTACACATTCCTGTAAACAAACAAAGGGCCGCATCAGGATCAAATTTAAGTTCATCTTTAAATGTCACATAAAAATCAACAACCATTTCACATGCGGAAGAACGCTCTTCTTCAACCCAGGAAATATTTCCGTAAGGCTCCACGTCTATATGGTGGTCAATCTTTATTATTTCTTTTGCCAAAGT
>JAILCK010000043.1 GCA_024680435.1 Lachnospiraceae bacterium | reverse complement strand
TGATGAAATGAGTAACTGGTATGTTCGCCGCTCTCGTGAAAGATTCTGGGCTAAGGGCATGGAGCAGGATAAGATTAATGCTTATATGACTCTTTACACTGCACTTGTGACTGTAGTAAAGGCAGCAGCACCCATGATTCCCTTCATGGCAGATGATATCTACAGAAATCTTGTTTGCGAAATCGATAAGACTGCGCCCATCAGCGTGCACCTTTGCGATTTCCCCGCAGCAGACGAAAAGTTTGTTGACAGCGAGCTTGAAAAGAACATGGATGCAGTTTTAAAGACTGTTGTTATGGGACGTGCCGCAAGAAATGCTTCAAATATAAAGAACAGACAGCCTATTTCAAAGATGTTTGTTAAGGCAGGCTTTGAACTTTCAGACTTCTACAAAGAAATCATCGAAGACGAATTAAACGTAAAAGATGTTATCTTTACAGACGATGTAAGAGAATTTACTTCTTATACATTTAAGCCTCAACTTAGAACAGTCGGCCCTAAGTACGGAAAGCAGCTTGGCGGAATCCAGAAGTACTTAGCTTCTGTAGACGGAAACTTAGCTATGGATGACCTTAAGGCAAAAGGAGCAATTTCTTTTGATGTAGACGGCGTAATGGTTTCTTTGGCAGAAGAAGATTTGCTTATCGCTATCACTCAGAAGGAAGGATATGTAACAGAAGCTGACAATGCCGTTACCGTTGTCCTTGATACAAACCTTACTGAAGAACTTATCGAAGAAGGCTTTATGTACGAAGTTATTTCAAAGATTCAGACCATGCGTAAGGATTCAGGCTTTGAAGTAATGGACAGAATCAAAGTAGTGGTTAGCGGAAGCGACAAAGTAAGTAAAGTAGTGTTAAAGAACAAAGAAGCTATTGCAACTAAAGTATTGGCAACAGAAATCTCCGATAACGGAACACTTTCCAACATGAAGGAATGGAACGTTAATGGTGAAAATGTTACAATAGGTGTTGAGCGAGTTTAGTGCAAACTTATTAGCATAAAAGGAGAACTTAGCATGGGAGCACCTGTCTTTGACAAAGAGTTGTTTAAAAGAAGCGTTGTTTATAATGTAAAGACTCTTTACAGAAAAACTATGGAAGAAGCAACAGACCAACAGATTTTTCAGGCTGTTTGCTATGCAATAAAGGATCAGATAATCGATGCCTGGATGGATACCCAGAAGGCAATCGAAGAAAAGGATCTAAAGATTGTTTACTACATGTCGATGGAGTTTTTGATGGGGCGAGCCCTTGGAAATAACCTCATCAATATGAAGGCTTACAAAGAAGCAAAAGTTGCTTTGGAAGAGCTTGGAGTAAACATAGACGTAGTTGAGGATGAAGAGCCTGATGCAGCGCTTGGTAACGGCGGTCTTGGTCGATTGGCAGCGTGCTTTCTTGATTCTCTTGCAACACTTGGATATCCCGCTTACGGCTGTGCCATCAGATATAAATACGGCATGTTTAAGCAGGTAATCGAAAACGGATACCAGGTGGAAGCTCCGGATAACTGGCTTGAAAACGGTAACCCCTTTGAATTAAAGAGGCCCGAATACACTAAAGAAGTTAAGTTTGGCGGATACTCCGTTGCCGACACCGATGAAAAAGGAAACCTTCATTATCGTTTGGAAGGATATCAGTCGGTAAACGCTGTGCCTTACGATTTACCCGTAATTGGATACGGAAACGGAGTGGTAAACACACTTCGTATTTGGGATGCGCAGCCCATGGAAGTATTTAAACTTGATTCTTTTGATAAAGGAGATTATCAAAAGGCGGTTGAGCAGGAAAACCTTGCAAAGACTATAGTTGAAGTATTGTATCCAAATGACAATCACTATGTGGGCAAGGAATTAAGATTAAAGCAGCAGTATTTCTTCATTTCCGCATCTGTACAGGAAGCGGTTGAAAAGTATTTGCGCACTCATAAAGACATTCGAAAATTCTATGAAAAGGTAGCTTTCCAGTTAAACGATACTCACCCCACGGTAGCTATCCCTGAGCTTATGCGTATTTTAATGGACGTGCATGGGCTTTCATGGGATGATGCATGGGATGTAACCACAAAGACATGCGCTTATACCAACCATACAATCATGGCTGAAGCGCTTGAAAAGTGGCCCATCGACCTTTTCCAAAGATTACTTCCCAGAATTTATCAAATAGTAGAAGAAATAAACAGAAGATTTATAGAAGAAATCGAGAAGAAGTATCCCGGTAACCGTGAAAAAGTACGTAAGATGGCTATCCTTTACGATGGCCAGGTTAGAATGGCTAACCTTGCAATCTGTGCAGGCCATTCAGTAAACGGTGTTGCCGAGCTTCACACAGAAATCCTTATGCGACAGGAATTAAGAGACTTCTATGAAATGATGCCTGAAAAGTTTAACAATAAGACTAACGGTATCACTCAGAGAAGATTCCTCTTACACGCTAATCCCTTACTTGCAGATTTTGTTACAAAGAAATGCGGAAACGGATGGATTACTGATTTATCAAAGATTGTTAAGCTTGCAGATTATTCAGAAGATAAAAAGGTGCAAAAAGAATTCATGAAGATTAAGCGTGAAAACAAAGTGCGCCTTGCTAAATACATTAAAGAGCATAACGGAGTGGATGTTGACCCTGATTCAATCTTTGATGTGCAGGTAAAGAGACTTCATGAATATAAGAGACAGCTTTTAAATATCTTAGATATCATGTATCTTTACAACATGCTTAAAGAAAATCCCGATATGGATTTCTATCCGAGAACCTTTATTTTCGGAGCAAAAGCGGCTGCAGGTTATCATACAGCAAAGCAGACAATTAAGTTAATCAATTCCGTTGCAGAAGTTATAAATAATGACGCTTCCATTAACGGCAAGATTAAAGTAATATTTATAGAGAACTACAGAGTATCGAATGCCGAAATTATATTTGCGGCATCAGATATATCGGAACAGATTTCAACAGCTTCAAAGGAAGCATCGGGAACCGGTAACATGAAGTTTATGTTAAACGGTGCTTTGACACTTGGCACAATGGATGGTGCCAATGTAGAAATCGTTCAGGAAGTGGGAAAAGAAAACGCTCAGATTTTCGGTCTTACTGCTGAAGAAGTAATAAGCTATGAAAATTACGGCGGTTATGTTCCCATGGAAATCTATAATAATGACAGAGATATAAAGAAGGTTGTAGACCAGCTTGTTGATGGAACCTATGAGCCAAACAACACTGATGAATTCAGATCTTTATACAATTCTTTGTTAAATACACTTGAAACAAATCGTGCGGACAGGTATTTTATATTAAAGGATTTCCGTTCATATCACAACGCGAGAGAAGCATTGGTACAAAAATACCAAGATAAGGATACATGGGCAAAGTCGGCAATTCTAAATGTGGCACACGTCGGAAAGTTTTCTTCGGACAGAACAATACAGGAATATGTTGACGACATTTGGCACTTGAAAAAAGTGACTCTAAAATAAAGGGGTAACTTAATCCATGATTAAATTACATGAAGGCGGAGCCTACCTTGTTAACGGTGTGGATATAGTTTCAGAAGCTGATGGCAAAGCTGGAAACTTCAATGCATCGGAAGCAAAGAAGGGTACTATTGCATACAATATTTTAAAGGCTCATAACACAAGCGGCGATATGAATAAGCTTAAGATTAAGTTTGATAAGCTTACATCGCACGACATTACATTCGTAGGAATCATCCAGACGGCAAGAGCTTCGGGCCTTACCAAGTTCCCGATTCCCTACGTACTTACCAATTGTCACAATTCACTTTGTGCGGTTGGAGGAACAATCAACGAAGATGACCATGTATTTGGACTTAGCTGTGCAAAAAGATACGGCGGAATTTATGTGCCCCCTCATCAGGCAGTTATTCACCAGTTTGCGCGTGAAATGCTTGCTGAAAGCGGCGCAATGATTTTAGGTTCCGATTCACACACAAGATACGGTGCACTTGGCACCATGGCTGTGGGCGAAGGCGGACCCGAGCTTGTAAAGCAGCTTCTTTCTCAGACCTATGACATCAATATGCCTAAGGTAGTGGGGGTTTATCTTAAGGGAGAGCCTGCAAAAGGCGTTGGCCCTCAGGACGTAGCCCTTGCAATTATCGGAGCTGTATTTGCAAACGGATATGTAAACAATAAAGTAATGGAATTTGTGGGACCGGGAGTTAAGAACTTATCGGCAGATTTCCGTATCGGAATCGATGTAATGACTACTGAGACCACATGTCTTTCTTCAATCTGGGTAACGGATGAAAAGATTGAAGAGTTTTATGATATCCATGCAAGAAAAGAAGCATACAAGGAATTAAAGCCTTCGGATGTGGCATACTATGACGGAATGGTGGAAGTTGATTTATCAAAGGTTAAACCTATGATTGCAATGCCTTTCCACCCTTCAAATGTTTACACCATCGAAGATGTAAATAAAAACCTTAAAGACGTGCTTCACGAAGTAGAAGAGCGTGCAAAGGTTTCTTTTGGCGAAAAAGTAAAGTACTCTTTGCAGGATAAGATTCGAGGCGGAAAGTTATACGTTGAGCAGGGAATCATCGCAGGATGTGCCGGCGGCGGATTTGAAAATATCTGTGCGGCTGCAGACATCATTGAAGACTCATATATCGGAAGCGATGAATTTACATTTAGCGTATACCCCGCATCAACTCCTATTTACATCGAGCTTGTAAAGAACGGATGCGTGACAAAGCTTATTCAGTCGGGCGCAGTTGTAAAGACTGCTTTCTGCGGACCTTGTTTTGGCGCAGGAGATACACCTTCAAATAACGCATTCTCAATCCGTCATTCAACAAGAAACTTCCCGAACAGAGAAGGCTCCAAGATTCAGAATGGTCAGATTGCTTCAGTTGCGCTTATGGACGCTCGTTCAATTGCCGCAACAGCTGCAAACAAAGGCTTCCTTACACCTGCTACTGATGTAGATAAAGAGCTTAAAAAGTATAAGTATTATTTCGATACTTCAATTTATAAAAACAGAGTATTTGATTCTCACGGCGTGGCTGACCCCACTCAGGAAATCAAGATGGGCCCCAACATTAAGGACTGGCCCAAGATGGTGGCTTTAACAGATAACCTTTTACTTAAGGTGGTATCTGAAATCCACGATCCCGTTACCACAACGGATGAACTTATTCCTTCGGGAGAAACTTCATCTTACAGATCAAATCCTTTGGGACTTGCAGAATTTACTCTTTCAAGAAAAGACCCCGAATATGTGGGCCTTGCAAAAGAAGTTCAAAAGGCAGAAAAGGCAAGAGAAGCCGTTCTTTCAGGTGACGGCTCAGAAAAGCCTTGTCAGGCACTTCCCGAGCTTCACGATGTAATGAGTAAGGTAAGAGAAAAGTTCCCCGATATGAACCACGAAAAGTTCGGAATCGGCTCCACAATCTTTGCGGTTAAACCGGGCGACGGTTCTGCAAGAGAACAGGCAGCTTCCTGTCAGAAGGTTTTAGGCGGCTGGGCTAACATCGCAAACGAATATGCCACAAAGAGATACCGCTCGAACCTTATTAACTGGGGCATGCTTCCTTT